>NZ_CP014945.1:2726622-3029580 GCF_001606025.1 Psychrobacter alimentarius
AACATTGACGCTATAAGGGCTTCGTGAGTTCTCCCCATAAGCTGTGGATAACCCTGTGTATAAGTCGCTACTTGACAAGATTTCTCCTAGGTAACATAAAGGACTAGGTAAAATCGTTCATTTTTTATACAATTTAAAAATCAATTAAAATCAATAACTTACACTAAATATCCAATCGTAAAAAATTATTTTCAATATTTTTAAAAAATTATTTTACATTAGAGGATGTTTCACAGTAATCAAATAAAGGCATTATATTTATTGTGGACAACTTATAAAACTGTTGACAAACCGCACCATTATCAGGCCCAAAATCATTTATTATCCAATAGTAATTTTATACCAAATCTCAGTCACATACTATACGACAGCTGATGTCGTTTAACGTGGTTTGATACCCTACTACTACCTTGGATTTTGTTATAATTACCTCATCTATTCAATAGGATGATAAATGAGAGTTTCCACTCATTAATGAACTTAGTTTTACTTTTATCAGAATTTGATTTTGCTGTATAGTAGAGCAAAATATCTGATATTGTTAACTATGCCATTGATATCATTATCCGCTTCCTTTAGCCAAGTGTTGGCTATCTCTAAAACTCAACTAGCTGTTGTTCTATTGAAGCATTATATTTAATAGTACGAATATTATATTCATAGCATAGAAATCGATAATTCCAAATCAATTATTGCAAACAAGGAATCCAGTATGGACGACAATAAAGCCAAAGCCCTTAAAGCGGCATTAGGTCAAATTGAGAAACAGTTCGGTAAAAACACCATTATGCACCTTGGTGATGACTCAGCCATCCTTGATGCTGATGTGGTCTCCACAGGCTCTCTTGGCTTGGATATTGCTCTTGGTATCGGTGGACTACCAAAAGGCCGTATCGTTGAGATTTATGGACCTGAAAGCTCTGGTAAAACCACCATGACATTGCAGGCTATTGCAGAGTGCCAAAAGCAAGGTGGTACTTGTGCCTTTATTGATGCTGAACATGCACTTGATCCTGTTTATGCGCGCAAGCTAGGCGTGAATACGGATGAGTTACTACTTTCACAGCCTGATAATGGTGAGCAAGCACTTGAGATTACCGATATGTTGGTTCGCTCAGGTGCTATCGACATGATTGTCATTGACTCCGTTGCGGCTTTGACGCCGCGTGCAGAGATTGAAGGCGAGATGGGTGATTCTCATATGGGTCTACAAGCGCGTCTCATGAGTCAAGCCCTACGCAAAATTACAGGTAATGCTAAACGCTCTAATTGCATGGTCGTGTTTATCAACCAGATTCGTATGAAAATTGGTGTTATGTTCGGTAGCCCTGAGACTACAACGGGTGGTAATGCCCTCAAGTTCTACGCGTCAGTACGCATGGATATACGCCGAATCGGTGCAGTTAAAAATGGTGATGAAATCATTGGTAACCAAACGCGCGTTAAAGTCATCAAAAACAAAATGGCACCACCATTTCGCCAAGCTGAGTTCGAAATTACCTATGGCGAAGGTACCAACCACTTAGCCGAAGTTATTGACTTAGGTGTTGAGATTGGTGCAGTTGGTAAAGCTGGCTCATGGTACAGCTATGGCGATGAAAAAATCGGCCAAGGTAAAGCCAACTCTGTGCTGTTTTTGAAAGAAAACCCTGCCATTGCCAAAGAAATCGAAGATAAAATCCGTGACGAAAAGCTTGGCACCAAAAAAGACAGTAAGGCCGCTGATGCTGTTGAAACCAATGAAGAATTGGCTTCTGAGCCTGTACAATAGACTTTTGATAACTCCTTACTATCAACAGTCATGACGTATTATGAAAATTAAAACACTGGCCGAAATACTCGCTGAGTCGGATACCGATTCAGCGAGTTCTGTCGATGCCACACGCAAAAGACCTTCTAAGCGCTTTGATGAAGATACACATAAAAAAGTAAGTGCTGTTGGTAGGCGGCCTACTCATACAGATAAGAGAAACAAAGACAATTCCTTGACTAGCAAGTCTACAGTCGAGATAGAATCTGTTGATGCCCTTTCTCATCATGTCAAAAAAACATCCAATTCTAAGAAACGTAAAAAACGCTTTCATCCAGCTGCCAAATTCATCGCGGAGCCTAGCGATATACCTGCTTATAAGCCACCTGAAGCACAAAGTATCAAAGAGATGCTCGCAGAGGTCAAGCACAACGTCCATGATACTGACAATGAAACCGCCTCCCTTCTCGATACTAGTGAAGAGTCGCATATAGCAGACGACTCATACGCTACTGCGTCAAAAACAACTTGTGACGATGAAACAAGCCATCAAACCGACAATTTACCAGCTGCCCTCAAGGCTTATTTGCGTACGCCGGAACAACGTCAGGCAGACATCGATGCTATTAAAGCGGAAAGTCGCTTACGTTGGCTTGCATTTTATTATTTGTCGCGCCGTGAATACGGCAAAGCTGAACTCAAGCAAAAGCTGATTGATAAGGAGCAAAACCCAGAAAAAATCGATGCGCTCCTCAATGAGTTTGAAGAAAAAGGCTACCAAAGTGATTATCGCACTACGCTAATGCTGATACGCGAGAACATTCGCAAAGGCCGAGGGCGTGGGCGTATCAAACAAGAGTTTTATCGCAAAAAAATCACTATGCCAGGCAACATTGATGAGCTGATCGATATGGCAAATAGCGAATCTGAGGAATTCAGTGAATTTGTCGATGATAGTGCAGATAGCTTGGTTGACGGTATTGATTGGCTCAAATTGGCGGTCATAGCACGTACTAAGAAGTACGGTAATGACATACCCACTGAGCAAAAAGACAAAGCACGCCAGCTACGGTTTTTACAATACAGAGGATTCAATACTGATGTCTGTTTTGAGGCGCTCAATTATACATTAGACACATTAGATGAACGGTTTTAGCCAATAACTTTCAAAGTTAGTAATAGCCGAGTACTTTCCACCAAATGAGACCAGCACCTATCCAAATAACTAAGTTAACCACGCTCATAATTGCCCCAATACCCCACCATTCTTTTAATGTCACATAACCAGAGTTAAAAATAACAGGTGCGGTACCAGTTGCATAATGAGTAAGTGTCATCATAATATTACCCGCTGCGGCTAATATTAGAGCATATAACATCGGCGGCGCCCCTAATGTCAGTCCTACTGCATAGAATGCGGCAAATAGCGCTGTAATGTGGGCCGTGGTACTAGCAAAAAAGTAATGAATATATAAGTAAACTAAGGTCAAAATAGTCACTGCCCCTACCCAACCTACTCCAGTGGTACCAATTAGAGACTCAATATTGCCTGAAAACCAGCTTATCAAGCCAAGCTTATTAAGATAAGCCGCCATCATAATAAGTGCGCCAAACCAAACGATGGTATCCCATGCAGATTTTTCTTTTAGAATATCATCCCAAGTCAGGACACCAGTCAGGATTAATGCTACTAATCCAATAAAAGCAGTAGTAGTGGCATCGACGCTATATTGCTCACCCAAAATAAGCGCAGGTATATTCGCCCACAATAGCAGCATCAAACCAAATACCCCGAGCATGATTTTCTCTTGAGTACTTATTTGGCCCATTTCGGCTAAATTATCCTTTGCAAAGTCTTTCGCATCAGGCGTCACTTTGACATCGGGCGGATAGATAATATAGATAACCAGTGGCATCACCACCAAACAGAGCATCCCAGGCACAAACATCGCGAGCGCCCATGTTGTCCAAGATAGCTGAATATCACCACCTGTTGCTTTATTGACTAGTTCTACAACTAATGGGTTAGGGGCAGTAGCGGTAATAAACATACCAGAAGTAATAGGATTGGCGTGATAATTAACCATAGCCAAGTAGCGACCAATCTTGTTTTGCGTGCCGTCCTCGGGAGTTGAATGAAAGCTCTGTGCGATGGATTTCATAATGGGATGAATAATACCGCCGCCTCGTGCTGTATTAGAGGGTGTAATGGGCGCTACTATCAGTTCAGCGGCTGTTAAAGAGTAAGCCACTCCGATGGTTTTTTTACCAAAAATAGAAATAAAATAATAAGCAATACGCCGACCCAAGCCAGTTTTTATCAAGCCACGCGATATCATGATGGCAATACCAATTAGCCAAATTAAAGGACTTGAATAGCTTGATAATGCATCGCTAATAGCTTGTTTTGGACTATCACTCGTTACGCCTGTCAGTGCTACTAGGGTCACAGCAATAATAGCAATTGCGCCAATGGGTAATGCTTTGCCTATAATGGCCACAATGGTAGCAATAAATAGTGCCAGCATATGCCATGCTTCTGGTGTAACACCAGTCGGAACTGGAATGACAAACCAAATGATCAGACCAACTAAGATAGCAATAGCGGCTTGGATGGGCTTGAATGGCATTATTAAGTATCCTTATAAGATCATTGGATTATCAGATCAGCGCACCTTTACCATTAATAGCATGGTCTCAAGATAACTGCGACCACAAATCAAGAAATGAGTACTCTCCTTAACCATATTATAAGATTTATCTAGTTCTTGTGTTATTGTTTACCTATTTTAATATATTTATTTAGAATAATATAAATATATAGTGATATTTTTTCTAGATAAGCTACAAGCAGATAAGCAATAAAAAAGAGCACATCATCAGATGTACTCTTCTCATTGCATTTTTGACTGATATTGATAGATTGAAAAATAGGAAACTATTTTAAAGTACCTAATCGATTAGACAGTTGGCTCATAATCTGATCAATTTCATCATTCGCTTCCGTTTCGTTATCCAAGTTGCCATTAGGCGTTAACTGATTCATCACCTCGGGAAGCAACTCAGCAAGACCTTGGCGCACTTCTGTCTCATTGGCACCAGTATTAGCAGCAACTTGTTGAATCTCACCTTCATCGAAAAATCGACTGACCTCATTTGGATCAAGATTGTCATTGTCTTCTTGATTACTCATCCAAGATCGCGCTTGATTATCGTATCCCATACCAGTAATTTTTGATAAGGCACCGCTCACACCGCCATTATTTTTAATCCAAGTGAGTACCATCGGCATCAGCATAGCAATAAGCATCCCTTTGCCGCCAAAGCCGCCTCTATTGCGTTGACCACCAAGTACACTGCCTAAGATATCTCCCAGACCACCTGCACCTGAGCTTACGCCACCACGCTGATTACTACCAGTAATACTACCTATAATATCGTCCAAACCAAAACCATTATCAGGTTGACGGTCGTATTGTCGAGGATTGTACCCACCTGCTTGACTGCCACCTCCTAATACACTACCCAATATATCACCAAGACCTCCAGTACGACGTGCGTTGGTATGTTGGTTGACTGGGTTACGCTGTGCGTCTTCTGGGTTCATCGCGCTGCGAGCAACTTGGCTCACTAAATTCCCTAATAAACTCATTTTCTACTCCTCCGTTTATTCTAGTATTTGTTACAGACAAACCATGAATGTGCTTTACAACATTCATCTCTAGTCAATAACTAGCTCTTCAGCGACTAAGAACGCTGGTTTATCTGCTGTATTCTTCTCATGCAATATAACAAATCTCTGTTAACTTCAAGATAGGTATTTTGTTATGACATGTAGGGCTTCGTAAGCTCACGCAAGAAGGAGTGAAGTTGTAAAGAGACAGAAGAGTTGAGCGTTAGATTTTATTAGTACTTATATCGGCTAAAACACCCAGCTCACGCCATTGATTGGCGCTTACTTGATCGCGAAAGATAGTAATTGATAGCGGGCGTCTATAAGGCTCTACGATAATAAGCTCCAGAATCACGGCCCATCGATAACCATGGACAGTAACCAATTGTGCTTGCCACAGCTCATCACCACGACTTGTCCTGATGAGCAATTGCCAGTGTTTATCAATACGTTGGCTAAGCGGTGGTTGGCTAACATGCAGTGGTATAGGCCGTGATAGTGCCAGATAAAGTGCCACGGCTGTAGTGACTATTAGTAGACATACATACTGCCATAAGACTAAAGGAGCAAGCCATGCTAGCAGCCCCATTATACTGCCTAACCCACCATATAGCAGAAAGCGCAACGGGCTAGTCGGCTGAATGGCTGTATCAATGCGTAAGAAAGGTGTTGAAGTCATGATTAAGGGCTAATAAAAAGTGAAGCCAATGAGCTAGGTAGCACTTACCACTGGCAATCTGGCAATCTGGCAATCTGGCAATCTGGCAATCTGGCAATCTGGCAATCTGGCAATCTGGCAATCTGGCAATAGTACATCACGATTTACTTATACATAAAAGACGTATAACTATGTTAAGTCTTTGGTATGACGCCAGGTTTTAATTTTATTTACCAATGCCCACATGGCATCATCGTCTGGACGATTTTGGTTGGTAAAATAATCCAATAAATCAGGATCTTCATGCGTTAGCATTTGTGCAAATATTTCTTGCTCAGCTGGCTCTGCTGTTAGGTATAGTTCTTTCACATAAGGATCAATATAAAAATCCAATTCTTTTAAGCCACGACGTGCCTGATAAATAATACGGCGTTGTTCGTTGGTTGGTTCTGGTTGAGATGGTATGGTCATCAAAGCACTCTCGTTTGTTTAGGTTATGATTGGTATTAATTATAATAAGATGTTGGATATCTACAGAATATTAAAACTCAGGGCTGGTTAGGAACTTTGACCATCACGTAGGCAAAGTAAACACTTACGATATCGACTAATAGTATTCAGCATCAAAAGTAAGGTCAGCTTTCATGATACTCGGACAACTGATGCCACAACGCGACTGCTTGCTGCATCATAGACACGTTGTGAGTACGAATGATACAGGCACCTTGTTGTATCGCAAAAATTCCTGCTGCCGTTCCAATAGCATCGCGCTCTACCGCTTGTGTTGTTATCACTGAACCAGCACCACTTTTGGTCAATACTTCCGCTAAAAAGCGCTTACGTGAAATACCAAACATCATAGGCAACCCTAATGACTTTAATTCATCGAGGTGTTTTAACAGTGCACAATGATGCTCGTAATCCTTAGCAAAGCCAAAGCCTGGATCGATAATGATATTTTCGCGTTTCACACCAAGACTAGTTACTTTTTCAATGCGTGCCGCCAGCTCTACCGTTACTTCTTGAACCACATCTGTATATTGCGCAAGATCATTCATGGTTGTTGGCTCACCGCGCATGTGCATGAGCATCACAGGTATGTCTAGCTTAGCAGCTAATGCTACAGCGCCTTCACGCTTGAGTGCTCTCACATCATTCCAAATGTCTGCACCAGCATCGAACGCTGCCTGCATTACTGCTGGGTTACTGGTATCGACAGATAACCAAACCTCGTCGCCACAATGTTGTCTGATGGCTTGAACCACGGGCACAACACGTTGTATTTCATCATTAGTAGCCACGATACTAGCATTGGGACGAGTAGATTCACCGCCAATATCAATGATAGTCGCGCCGTCTGCTATCATCTGCTGACAATGAGCCACTGCTCTATCAATAGCAGTGAATTGTCCGCCATCTGAAAATGAGTCTGGCGTGACATTAAGTATGCCCATAACATGGGGCTGGGACAAATCTAACGTTTTATTGCGATCAGATATTTCATACTTTGGTAGCGACTCGAATAATGACATCATCAATCCATTATAAATATATTTCAGTAAGTAATTTCTATGCTAATGATACCAGTAAATCTTACTCTGTCCTAAATCCTTCATAAAATGATGCCAATAAAAAAGCCCTTTACTAAAAAGGGCTTTTTTAAGAGTCATTCATCAATTACAAGCTACATCGCTGGCAATGGTGGTGGCGTTGAACCAGACGTTTTAACATCGTTTTTTGACAAGTTCACTTCGTTGTGTTGATACACTCTTGGTGGACGAGGCTCCTCACCTGCCAAGATATCTTGAAGCTGATCGCGATCAATGGTTTCCCATTTCATTAAGGCATCAACCATCGCATGCATTTTTTCTTGATTACCTTCAATCAATTCACGCGCGATATCGTACTGCTCTTCTAGCATACGGCGTACTTCATCATCTACCTTTTGCTGAGTAGCCTCTGAAATCGTACGGCTACCACCAAAGTAACCTTGCGAGCTGTCATCGTCTTCATAAACCATGATACCAAGCGCGTCTGACATACCATACTTAGTGACCATTGCACGCGCCATCTTGGTTGCTCGTTCAAAATC
The DNA here is from genome assembly GCF_001606025.1 of Psychrobacter alimentarius. Lineage (NCBI taxonomy): Bacteria > Pseudomonadati > Pseudomonadota > Gammaproteobacteria > Moraxellales > Moraxellaceae > Psychrobacter > Psychrobacter alimentarius. The sequence continues at coordinate 2,734,796 of NZ_CP014945.1, forward strand.
ATTAGAAGCACCAGTAGACATCTGATGAATAAAGACCTCTTCTGCAATACGGCCACCAAATAAAATAGCAATATCGCTCAGCATTTTTGACTTATACATACTGGTTTGATCGTGCTCTGGTAGCTGCCATGTGACACCAAGAGCAAAACCGCGCGGCATGATAGTGACTTTATGCACAGGATCAGTCCCTGGTAATAACTCTGCAACCAATGCATGACCTGCTTCATGATATGCAGTCGCTCGGCGTTCTTCTTCGCGAATCACCATAGATTTGCGTTCAGGACCCATATAGAGCTTGTCTTTTGCATCTTCAAAATCATTCATGTCAACGCTGGTCTTATTACGACGTGCTGCAAACAGTGCCGCTTCGTTCACAAGGTTAGCAAGCTGTGCGCCACTAAATCCTGGTGTTCCACGGGCAAGAGAGCTTGCATCTACACTAATCGTATTTGGCAATTTTCTCAAATGTACTTTTAGAATTTGCTCACGACCTTTGATATCAGGCAGCCCCACTTGCACTTGACGATCGAAACGACCTGGGCGTAATAGCGCTTTATCAAGTACGTCTGCACGGTTGGTCGCAGCAATGATGATAACGCCTTCGTTACCTTCAAAACCGTCCATCTCAACCAATAACTGGTTTAGAGTTTGCTCACGCTCATCGTTACCACCGCCTGTTCCAGAACCACGATGACGACCAACCGCATCAATCTCATCGATGAAGATAATACAAGGTGCACTTTTCTTCGCCTGTTCAAACATATCACGTACACGTGAAGCACCCACACCAACAAACATTTCTACGAAATCAGAACCTGAAATCGAAAAGAACGGTACTTTGGCTTCACCAGCAATGGCTCTGGCCAATAGCGTTTTACCAGTACCTGGTGGGCCTACCATCAAAATACCACGCGGAATAGTCGCGCCAAGCTTGGTAAATTTGTCAGGATCGCGTAAGAAGTCTACTACTTCAACCACTTCTTCTTTGGCTTCTTCACAACCAGCAACGTCTCCAAAATTGACCTTAATTTGATCTTCAGTCAACATTTTGGCTTTTGACTTACCAAAGCTCATAGGGCCACCGCCTTTACCGCCAGCGCCGCCTTGCATGTTACGCATGAAGAATAAGAACAAACCAATAATCAAAAGAATTGGGAAACTTGCTATCAGTAACTGCATTAACACGCTTTGACGCTTCGGTGCCGTTCCTTGAACCTCGACTTGATTTTCACGTAGAATTGGCATCAACTGGTCATCAGTCACAGCTGGTCTAATGGTTTCAAAAGAGGAACCATTTTTCTTCTCGCCGGTGATCTGCTCGCCATCGATTTCCACACTGGCTACTTGTTTTTCTGACACAGCGGTCACAAACTCAGAGTAGTTAAGGCTATCTGGCTCAGATGATTGATCAAAACCACTGAACACCAGCACCAAAACGCCGATTACCACCAGCCACAATAAGGTATTTTTTACCATGTCGCTCACTAGTTATTCCCATCCCTTACTTATTGGTGTGTTTACTAAACACGTGACGTCTATAAACGTATTACTTATCTTTAATAAAAATATCAGAACTCATGTTATATAAATCTATCACAGATAAACGTATTAAGCGCTTATTATCAGACGACTTTGCTTAAAACATATGTTTGAAACAAAGTTAATATACCATGATATGTGGTGCTAGCCTGAATAATTCAAGCAAGTTTTTCTTTTATTCAGTTAACGATTGTAGCGGTTTTAAACATTGATAATGTATATGTTGTGGCAACTCATTTTTTGGCTTGTTTTGACGACAACCTATTGAATTTAAACCTATTTGATAGCGATCCAAAACATCTCTTTTGAACGAGGGCGAGAAGCACCAGGTTTGATACTACGAATTTTACTAAAATCATTCTGCATTTGCTTGCGTAATTCTTGCATCCCTTCACCTTGAAACACTTTCATAATAAGCGCGCCACCTTGTGGTAAGGTTGCCAAAGCAAATTCCACAGCCAACTCACATAAGTACATCATTCTTGGCTGATCGATAGCACTATTGCCTGCTGTGTTAGGTGCCATATCTGACAATACCACATCAACTTGCCTATCACCAACCTCAGCCATAATCGTGTCAAACACGTCAGCCTCACGAAAGTCTCCTTGGATAAACGTTACATCAGCCAGCGCATCCATAGGTAAAATATCAGAGGCAATCAAAACACCTTTTTCACCCACCAGCTGGCTGGCTACTTGTGACCAACTACCAGGTGCACTCCCCAAATCTACCACTGTCATGCCCTTTTTAATCAAATTGGTTTTTTCATTAATTTCTAACAACTTGTAGGCTGCACGAGCACGGTAACCATCTTTTTGAGCCTTTTGCACATAATGATCGTCAATATGCTCCTTCATCCAAGCACTACTACTTTTTGACAGTTTTTTATTTTCAATACGCGTGGCCAAAACACCTGCTCCTCTTGCTTTACCAAAACTACTCTTTGTTAATTAACCACTCTATCGTGGTCCAGTAGTACATTGGTCAAAAACGACTTTTGACAGTAAATATATGGGATATCAGCTCAACTATTTTAGATATGCCATTCATTGAGCGATTGATTTGTCTGATGACTTTAAATTGGTCAAATTCTATTAGGGAAAACACTGCTTTATAAGAGCATAGCGTTTATAATGTGACCAAATATTCAGTTTAACATTTTCATCACGTAAAATCGTGCAAAATCCTGCTGATATCATGCAAGATGCCCTCAGATTATCTATAATAGTCACTAATTGCGCTCAATAGCATCATCTTTTATTTTTTACCAACCTTTGGAAATTCTATGGAACTCGATAACGCTACCATCAAACGCCTACGAGGCATTGGTCACGAGCTTAAACCTATTGTCATGATTGGCAATAAAGGTGTCACACCGACTATCGCAGAGGAGATTGATCGCGCTTTGTCAGATCATGAACTCATTAAAGTAAAACTGCCTGCCGGTACTAAAGAAGAGCGTGATGTCATTGGTGCAGAGCTTGCCGCAGCTGCGAATGCAACTTTGATTCACTCAATCGGTCGTATGGCGTTGTTACTGCGTAAAAATCCGCATGCCAACCCAAAACTGTCTAATTTGGCACGTCACGCTCAGTAATTTGTAACGACAAGCTTGGTTTGAATAAATTTCTACTGTGATTGCTAAGTTATTATTCAAATCATTACGATAGCACCTAAAAGCCGCGCTGCATCATGCTCGCGGCTTTTATAATGTGTATTTTTTATAGCGAGCTTATCTTAGCGTTTCTCATTATAAGATAAGCCGTTTTTTCTCATTAATGTTCTTGAGTATTATCAGATTATGAGCCAAACCTTTACCCTTTGTGTGGCCACTGATACGTTGGTCAATGATGCCCAGCAAATCGGGGTAGCCGTGGACGAACTCCGTCGTATCGGCATTCAAGTAACTGCCGAAATTGTGCAACGACCAACATTGCATTTACAACTCACGTATTATATTACCGTACCCACACCTTCTTTGGCCGCCAAACTTAACTGGCCGGCATGGCAGACCAAGCAAATAGGCTTCTCTGATTATCTTTGGGAAGAAACGTGCCTTGAATGTTTTATTACAGGCAGTTTAGCCAAAAATGAAGTCGACTACGCAAAAAATGCAGAGTCTTATATCGAAATCAACGCCAGTCCAGATGGTCGTTATGCGCTATATCGGTTTGAAAGTTATCGCAACCCTTCAACACTGCCGCCTGCCCCTTTGTACCATATGGATAGACACGAACGTATAGGCATTTATTGGGAGGATAAGTCTTTACAGCAACGCTCACCAGTTGATACTTCTTTATCTACCAAATCATCGTTAGCCTCTACCATTCCAAGTTATGAACGACGTTTTAGCATACTTTTGAATCAATTGCCCAAGCAACAATATGCATTTAATAACACGGTGGTTGAATACATACATCCCTGCGTTATTTTAAAGTTTAATGAAACGGCTTTATATTTTGCCCCACGCCATGCTTCACCACCTGATTTTCATAATCGTCATTATTGGTCTAAATTTGAAGGTTAGTCATATTTTTTCCGCTTGATTACCTTACTTATTAATAGGCACAGAATCTTTTTTCAATTGCCCTTCTATCACACATCGTTACTTCAAATAAAAAAAGCCTAGTAATGTCGAAAACATTACTAGGCCTGGAGAAACTGGTCGAATTAAAGAGCTATTTAACTGATTATTTGTCCGCCATAGCAAGATAGATACCACGGTCTGACGCATCGTCAACGTACTGCGAATCACGCCATGTAGTATAGCTATGAGAGCCACTATAAGGATTGATGCTGTTTTGACGGAAGTCAGACACCCATGTATTGCCATCAAAAATTTGGATATGACCATGAGGACGGCTTGAGGTGCGGTTAAAGACAACGACATCACCAACTTGTGGTTGCATATCGTTACTGATCTTAGTGAAGCCTGCTTGGGCCAAAGTGCCGCGTGAGGCGTACTGATAAGCGGATGGATTAGGCGTAAATTCGTAACCGGCTGATTGTAGCGCTTTACGTACGTAGCGTGCGCAGTAACCAGAACTTCTAGATAGGGCAACTCGTGCGGCATTTGCTGCTGCAATAGCAGGGGCAGAGTTACTATCAGGGGTGCGGCTGGCTTGTTGCTGACGCTGCTCATAAGACAAACGGCTGGTTAGCGAGGCAAGCTGGTATTCTTTTTGCTTAGCATGGGCACTTAGATTATCAATAGCTTGGCTGATCTCATCGTTGCTATATACATGAGCGCCACTGTTAGTGCTATAGATATTACGACTAGAACCGTAGTTCGCAGAAGCAGAAATATTTGTGATGGTATGACTCAAGGTATTATTCGGTTGAAAGGTGGTTTCGACAGCACCACTCGTCTGTGCTATACCCATTCCCAATACTGACAAAAGCAATAAAGCTTGTTTCATAAATTTACTACCTATTGTTAATACAAGACCGCTCGTCATCCATGACAAAGCATCAATTAATTTAGAGGATATAATCATAAAATAAACATGATAAAATCCTTGTTACAACAGCCCACTCTTTTTTCTATAGTGACTAGTATTGATTACATCAGGCTAGTCAAATATCTCGTAAATCGTTTGTTATATATTGCTTTTAGCATGTCTATCGACGTTGTCACCTATTAGATGAGTCATTGCGATGTCAAAAAAACAGCCTAATCGGCTTGCTAAACTTATCGATCATCAAGCTTTTGCTGGTAGTGCGCTACCACAAACTCTTGCTGATAATATGCGGCTATATACAAAAATGACCGCTGAGATAAAAGAGCTACTGGTAGATTGTCTACCTGAAGAAATCCTTAGTACCTGTTGGGTTGTAGGATTTACTCCTGAGCAACTCATACTCAGTGTTGGCTCTGTAACAGCTGCTAATCATATCCGCTATTTACAGAGTGCTTATTTGCGAGTGTTAACAGAGCAATCAATTACATTTAAACAACTCAAACAAATTCGCGTCGTAATTGCTAAAACTTCCGCTCATAATCATTCAATTCAACAATCATCGTCATTATCAATGACCAAATCAAAAACTCTTGAAATCAATGAAAATCAGGCCCTTAGCCAAAACACAAAGCGGACTATATCACAGGCCGCAGAGCATGTCACCACTGATGAAAATCTCAAAAAAGCCCTTTTACGCTTAATAAATGATTAAAAATCATGACTTCATAATGTAAAGTTATGTAAATAAAATCGTGAAAATTAACGAGTAACGCTGGGGTTTTGTAATATTACAAACAAAAAAAATCATCTATTGGCATCATTCATAATTTGAATGCTACCAATAGATGATTTAAAAACCATCTACAGCTTTTGTATTCTCTACTCTGAAGTAGAATTTTTAAAATGACTCGAACAATATATTCAAAAAATAGAATATTATAGGAATGTAATTATAGCCCGATCATGTAATATTGCGTAAATGTTTCGATACTTCGTGTATATTCCTGTATTCATCCTTCAACAGCTAAATCTTCTAAAGGTAAATACTTGATAGGACAAGTTACATTGTCATCAAAAGTTACAATTTCAAAATTATCATGGTCAGATAGTATTTCACGCACCAGTAAATTGTTTAGCGCATGACCAGATTTATAAGCATTAAAGCGACCCAAAATTGGATAACCGATTAAATATAAATCTCCCAAAGCATCCAGAATTTTGTGACGGACAAACTCATCATTGAAGCGTAAGCCTTCTTCATTCAATACGTTTGCTTCATCGATGACGATTGCATTGTCCATGCTACCGCCTAACGCCAAGTTGTTTTGGCGCATTGCCTCAATATCACGCAAAAAACCAAAAGTACGTGCTGAGCTTAATTGTTCAATGAAGTTTTGTGTAGAAAACTGCAGCTGAGCGTGCTGAAAGTTTTTATCAATAGCAGGATGATCAAAATCGATTTCAAAATTTAGCTCAAAACCGTCATAAGGACGCAGTTCTGCCCATTTATCATCCACTTTTACACGTACAGGCCGAACAATTCTAATGAACTTTTTAGCAGCTTCTTGCTCACACAACCCTGCTTCAAGTAACAATCCAACAAAAGGTGCAGCGCTACCATCCATGATTGGTATTTCTGAGGCAGAAACACGAATCAAGAGGTTATCTATGCCAAGTCCAGCAATCGCGCTCAAAAGGTGCTCGACGGTGCCGACACGAGTACCACCAAATACGAGATTTGACGACATCATAGTATCTTGTACTAAAAAGGCACTGGCTGGGATTGGCTGACTGCCTTCGATATCAGAGCGCTCGAAAACAATACCAGTATCCACTGGCTGCGGATAAAACTCTAAGTTAACAGGCTGACCACTATGGAGACCTGTACCTGTAACAGCAATCGCAGTTTTTAGGGTTCTTTGGTTCATGGCTGTCTTCTCACATATTTTGTTACAATTGCCATAGTGTATCATTACCTACCCCCATTTCGCTATAGCTAATACTCTTTAATTTGCTTATCTCCTTGATTGATAACACTTATCGTCATATATATTCATGATTTATGGCGCTTAGTATTTATGTTTCTTTGTATAAACATCCAACTTTTCGAAACATTTTATGCAATAAAATCATCAGATATGTCCATTTGATGACAATTTTCATGCTATCTACTATTTAGAAGCATGAAAAAGCCAGCGACTCAGCGCTGGCTTTTTCATGCTTCTAAATACTTGGTGTCTCTATAAGAATTACTTATTTTGTTGACGCTTTAAATAATCTTGAATACTGTTGGTTTTGGTTTTAGGCTGCTCTTGAGGTGCGTTCGAACGTGCTGCGGTATCTTGGTAAATTTGGGCTTGTGCTTGTTTTTGACTGTTTAGCGCACTAGTATGTACGTTAGGATCGACAGGTTGGGTGCTATTAACCGATGGAACTGGTTGCTCCACCACTTCTGGTTCTTGACCCGCGTTTTCATCTAACGTTAGGCCTGTAGCGATAACGGTCACGTGCAAGTCATCTCCCATTTTTTCATCAATCACAGAACCATAGAAAATATGAGCGTCATCGATATCGGTAATTTCTTCGACTATGGCACTGATTTTACTCATTTCATCCAAAGATAATGATTCAGAGGAAATCACGTTGACCAATAGACCTTTGGCATTTTCCAAACGCAAATCATCAAGTAGTGGCGATCTGATGGCTTTTTCGGTCGCTTGACGCGCACGGTCATCACCGCTTGCACGACCAATACCCATCATTGCGTGGCCTTTAGCCGTCATTGCCGTACGAATATCATTAAAATCGATGTTAATCATACCTTCGCTAGCGATGGTTTCGGCAATACCCTGAACGGCGTGCAGTAAAACATCATCCGCTTTTTTGAAAGCGTCTTGCATAGAGATATTACCGTAGACACTCATCAACTTATCATTTGGAATCGTAATGATAGAATCCACAAAGTTGGTCAACTGCTCAATACCCGCTTTAGCAGCTTTGATACGTTTGCCGCCTTCAAATTTGAAAGGTGTGGTCACTACTGCAACGGTCAAAACTTCCATTTCTTTAGCAATACGAGCAACCACTGGCGCAGCACCTGTACCTGTACCACCACCCATACCTGCGGTGATAAATACCATATCGGAATGCTCAAGTAAGGCACGGATGGCTTCTTCTTCGCTCTCTGCCGCTTCACGTCCTACTTCTGGGTTTGCCCCTGCACCAAGACCACGATTTGTTTTTGCACCAAGTTGTAATTTGTGCGGCGCAGTTAAACGATCAAGCGCTTGTTTATCCGTATTAGCACAGACAAAGGTTACACCTCTAATTCCTTGTTGTACCATATGCTCAACCGCATTACCGCCGCCACCACCCACACCGAATACAGTGAAGCTCGCTTGGCCGTTATTTTGAAGCTGGTTATCATCTGGCATGGTGTATTTTGACATAAAAAAGATTCTCCAGTTGCAAATAGCGTAATGGTCGATACGTGGTAACGCACTCATGAGTTGCGCTATCGACACACTATATATATAAATGTATTTAAATAAAACAGGGCTATGGATTAAACCATACAGCTTAGACAAAATATGTCATCACCGATCAAGGCATTACTTTCAATATTACATCATCTTTAGATCAGATTATTTCAATGCATTTTGCAAGGGGTCAATCTTCTAAACATTTAAAAATATATAAAACACGACTACAATATTTTTTTCAGTACGCTCGCAAAACGTTGTCCTGCACTTTGAAAAACCCCTGTCACTCGGTTTTTCTGAATCGCTTCAGGCTCACTTTTTTCACTGCGGCGGAACTGCTCACTCTGACTATAGAGTAGTGTACCAAATGCTGTCTGATAAGCGCGATCATTTACTTGAATATTAAGCTGTTTAAAGGATTCATCGTTATCAAAATGATTGTAAGCACTAATTGCAGGATGAGTATTGGTCAATACCACTGGCATTTTGAGCAGCTTTTTGGCAAAAGGGACCATACCTTTAATCATGCTACCGCCGCCAGATAATACGATACCTTTATCAATATATCCTATCAGGTCGGCGTCATGCAATTGACGAGCCACCTCAGTAAATATCTGGACATAACGTGCTTCAATGATGCGTGCTAAGTTATAGACACCAATATTGATCTCATCGTTTGAGCCTTGCGGCTTAAAAAGAAAGAATGAGCTCGGATCGACGCTATTGACATCAACTGTACCATGGGTCTTTTTAAGCTTTTCTGCTTCAATCATTGAGATACCGAAGTCGGCTGAAATATCCATTGTCACTTCATGACTGCCTGTGGCGATACAATGCGTAAAAATCAGCTTATTTTCTTTGTACACACAAATGCTAGTGGTGCTGGCACCGATATCAACCAAACAAACTCCTTGCAAGCGCTCATCGCTCATCAAGCTGTATTCAGCACTTGTCACTGCATCAAACACGATATGATCGATACCAACATCGCAGCTTTGCAGTAATTTTTGGATATTCTGACGACTAGACACTGGCATCATCATTAAGTGATACATGACAGTGATATTGTGTGCCATCATCTCGATTGCATCATCGACCATAAAGTCTTGATCATCGACGTAAATACCTTGCTGACAGCAATGCATGAGATAATAATCTGATGGTAAATCACGAGATTTGGCATTGGATAATGCTTGTACCATATCCTTGGCACGGACAACTTCATCCTCTACACGGACTTCACCTGCGCTATTTTTACTAGACAATTCAGGCGCAGCAAGTGTCAACCACACGCTATGTACACGGCAGTTAGCAGTGTCTTCTGCTTCTTGTATTGCTTGCTTAATAGCGCCTTGCAGTCGTTCACGATGCTTTATTTGACCTTGATAAAAATCGCTGTTTTTAACCTGCCCTACGCCTAAAATACGAATGTCTTTTGCAGAGACAACATTGCCGATAACGACATAAACTGCCGTGGCACTTAAATGGACAACAACTAGATTTTCAGTATTTTTCATGTTACCAGACAAATTATCGCTAAACAGGAAACCGAATGACGTTCCCATTAAATCATTAAAAAAAGCGCTATCAACACGCTATGATGTTGTTTGTTCAATACTAATTACTATCAAAATTGCTCAAATCAAAATGCGCTTTTTCTTTGCCACATACCTGATTTTTGCTATCTACTACTGTGATTCATCAGTCTGTGGCTGATTCATATTCCAAGCAATGGTAAAGCCATTCTTATAACGCAAATCTACAGACTGTATGTCATCGCGACGATTTTTTAATTGATTGCCAAGCAGCTGACTTAAATTCAGTAGTTTTTGTGCGGTATTTTCATTGTCAACGATGACACGCAATCCATTATCAAATCGAATTAACCATGTCATTCTTGGTGACAAGATAATATCTTCTACTTGAATACCAAGCGGTGCATACCAGTCATTAACTTGTTGCATTTGCTGCATGATAACAGGGGCTTGTGTCAGCTCGCCTTGTAAAGTGGCAAATTGCTCTTGCGTCAGATCTTTATCATCTGCAGGGATAAAAACAACCCCTTTTGCATCGACCAAACGCTCTGTACCAAAATTGGCTACCGCTTGTTTAGGCAATGCAGTAATTACAATACCACGCTGCCAGTCACGAGAAACACTGACTTGATCTACCCAAGCCAAACCTGTCGCAATGTCTCTTAAGGCCTGTAAATCAGAGGTAAAAAAACTACTGACCTTTTGCTGATCCATGACTTGCTGCAATGATTGGTACTCTGCACTTGTCAAACCTTTATTACTAACATAAATAGCAGCAGGAGGTGCATCACGTAATGCTTTCCCACCCATCATCAGTATCAATACAAGTAATCCTAACACTAACACCATAAAGAAGTATTTAAGTGTGGTTGGTACTTGAAACTTAGATTTTGGGCGACGGGTTTTATCACTCATCAAGTCAGTTATTTCGTTGACAGTTTGAGCCATAACGACCTTTGCCTCTGTAATTGCATAAACCAGTTATGCAGGTTATTGATATAAGTATGCAGTCTTTTTTTGCAGCAGCCTATTGATTCAATATGTTATCAAAATCTTTGATAAAAACGGCATAAATGATACCGCCATACTGATTCAAACGTAACATTTTTCTCAATGTATGAATAACTTATGAACAGTATTCATATAAAACATAAATATCACTAAAACAGACCAATAATTACAATATTAACGTATTTTATGGTTAAACAATAGCCTAACACTGCGTAGTGACGGTGAATTTACACAAGTTTACACGACGCTGTGTTATAGCAGCTCTAGCGACACATTCATGCACTATAAATCACTGCATTTAGAAATACCATAAAAGACGCCATCGAGTTCTTTATGGTATCTGCCTCTTTTAAACCGTTCTACCGTGCGTCTTTTTCATTAAAACCTATTTAATGAACCGCCTTTTAGTACAGCAAACGATTTACCTTAAACCTTAACTACAGTGTTTGCGCCAAAATGTGCCAGCACAGAGAGTCAAAATCCATACCACGAGCTTTGGCTGCCATCGGAACCAAGCTGTGACTGGTCATGCCTGGTACAGTATTGATTTCAAGCAACCAAAAGTTGCCTGCTTCATCTTGCATGGCGTCAATACGCCCCCACCCTTTTGCATCAACTGCACGAAAGGCTGCAAGACTCAAAGCTTGTAGATGCTTTTCATCTGCTTCATTCAATCCGCATGGAATATAGTAACTGGTATCGTTACGGTTATACTTGGCATCAAAATCGTAGAAGTTTGTGATATCAGCCGGTTCAAGACGAATGACGGGGTAAGCTTCGTCATCGATAATGACAATCGTGAATTCTCGTCCCGTGATCCAGCGCTCTGCCATCACGGCATCCCCGCACTGTACCGCTGTTGCATAGGCAGCAGGAAGCTCGTCGAGATGATTGACTTTTGTCATACCAATACTAGAGCCTTCATGTACAGGCTTGATGATTAGGGGCAGCCCAAGCGTGTTGACCACTTGCTGCCAATCAGTATCTGCTGTCAACAATGAAAATGGCGCAGTTGATAGGCCGCATCCTTGCCATAGCTGTTTGGTACGTACTTTATCCATACCTAATGCAGAGGCTAAAATACCTGAACCTGTTTGTGGAATATCAAACCATTGCAACACGCCTTGTAGCAAACCATCTTCACCACCACGACCATGCAATACATTGAATACGCGATCATACGCACGTAATTCAGTGATATCTTGATCCTTAGGATCAAAATGAGTCGCGTCAATTCCTTGATTTTGTAGCGACTGCAATACTGCCGCACCACTATCTAAAGACACACTACGTTCATTACTACTACCGCCATAGACCACGGCCACTTTACCAAACTGGCTCGTATTCTTGTTATTATGGTTGGCAGTGTTTAGAGCGGCATCCTGTGTGATATGCGTGTCTGTATTACTATTAGATTGATTATCATGGTTTACGTTTTTTTGCGCGTTATTCGTTGTCATGGGGATAGTTCCTAAAAGTCTTTTAGCTTATTGAATATAGAGATTGTTGGCAGCCAAATCGATGGCTATCTGCCCTATGTTACCAGCACCTTGGGTAATAAGCATGTCATTGGATTTTAATAAACGCTGCATCACAGGCGCCAAATTATCTTTATCTATAATCGTTGGCTCCACTTCCCCGCGTAATCGAATACTACGTGCCAATGACTTGGTATCAGCCCCTGTAATTGGACTTTCACCAGCCGCATATACTTCTAATAATAGTAGCTCATCAACGCTTGACAATACCTCGACAAAATCATCATAACAGTCACGTGTACGGCTGTAACGATGCGGTTGAAACAACATGACCAATCGGCGGTCAGGGAAACTTTGACGTGCCGCCTTGATGGTCGCATCCACCTCTTTTGGATGATGACCATAATCGTCAATCAATAAGACATTGCCATCATCTATGTCCACACAGGCATGTTGCTCAAAGCGGCGTCCAACTCCTTGGAATTTTTGCAGAGCGCGTTTGATAGCCTCATCATCTACGCCTTCGTCAGTCGCCATGGTAATCGCAGCAAGCGCATTGTAAACGTTGTGCGTACCAGGAATGTTGAGCGTCAAACGTAAAGGATCACGATCACGGCGCAATACGGTAAAGTGTGTCTTGGTTCCCTCAGTTACCAAGTCGACTGCCTGTACATCATTAAATGGTTCTAGACCAAAGGTAAGTACAGGGCGACCAATATCATCAATCATGGCATATAAATCAGGATCATCACCACAGACCACCGCCAAACCATAAAATGGCATATTGTGTAAAAACTGAATATAAGCCGCTTTTAATTTGTCAAAGCTGTTGCCATAGGTTTCCATATGATCTTGGTCGATGTTGGTCACAATCGCTGCCATCGGACGCAATGATAAGAAAGATGCATCGGATTCGTCGGCTTCTGCCACCAAAAAACGGCTACTACCAAGCGCAGCATTTTTGCCAGAAGCATTCAATTTACCGCCAATCACATACGTCGGATCAAGCTGTCCTTCTGCCATCATCGTAGTCAGCAAACTGGTTGTGGTAGTTTTACCATGCGCACCGGCAACCGCAATACCATGGCGATAGCGCATCAACTCACCAAGCATATCTGCACGGCGTACGACTGGCAGACGCGCTTCAAGTGCTGCTTTTACTTCAGGATTGCTACGATCGATTGCTGAAGACACAACGATGACATCGGCATTGGCAATGTTTTTAGAATCGTGACCGATGGATATCTTGATACCGATTTGCGCGAGACGTCTGGTCACTAAGCTATCACTGATATCAGAACCGCTCACTTGATAACCCTGATTATTCATTACCTCAGCAATCCCGCACATACCCGAACCGCCAATACCAATAAAATGCAAATGCTGAATGCGGCGCATCTCTGGTATTTCAATCAAACGCTTGGGTAGAGCTTTTGCTGGGGTAGACATAAGGGTTCTCTTTATTGAAGACAAATAAGTTAAAGTCGAATAAAATTTAGTAAATCAAAATAATGGGTTATGACCCCCATGAATAGCAAAACATCCGAGCTATAGGGTTTGCCAAATAATATCAGCAACATGCTTACTAGCATGACGATTGGCAAGGGCATGACCTTTTTTCGCCATCTCCAAACAGGTATGACGATTCAGTTGACTCAGCTCGTCGCTCAAACGCTGCGGCGTTAGCTCAGATTGCGGTAATAAAATCGCGGCATCATGCATGGTTAATGTGCGCGCATTCGCCGTTTGATGATCATCAACGGCGTGCGGCAGGGGCACAAAGATAGCAGCCATACCGACGTTTTGAATTTCAGTAACGGTCAATGCCCCTGCTCTGCAAACAATCATATCTGCCCAATTATAAGCAGCGGCCATGTCATTGATAAAGGGCTGGACCACGCATTTATGCTGACTCAAATCCTGCGCATCATAAGCCGCTTGTGTTGCGGCCTCATTATTACGTCCACATTGATGGCGAACTTCAAAAGGACGCTCCATCAATGCTAGCGCCTTTGGTACAGTATCATTCAATGCTTGAGCACCAAGCGAGCCACCAACGACCAGCAGTTTCAGGGGCGACGTATCATTCACATCATAACGAACGCTAGGCTCATCGACACCCGTGATAGTATTACGCACAGGATTGCCTACTGTTTCAACTTTTGAATCCAGCTCACTATGAGCAAAGGTATGCTCAAACGCTTGCAATACTTTGGTGGCGATTTTTGATAAGTAACGATTGCTCATGCCAGCAATGGCATTTTGTTCATGGATAATCAATGGCGTCTTTGTGAGGCGCGCCGCGATACCACCAGGCGCTGTCACGTAACCGCCAAAGCCAACCACCACATCAATCTGATTGCTACGGATGATTCTGACCGTCGCCATCGTGGCTGATAACAACGCCATTGGCAGTTTCAACAAGCGCCCAACACCTTTGCCGCGCAGCCCTTGCATATCGATGGCATGAAAGCGATAACCTGTCGGTTCGACCAGACCGTTTTCCATCCCATGCGGCGTTCCGAGCCAATGAATGACAGCACCGCGTTTGACAAGCTCTTCACTCACGGCCAACGCTGGAAACACGTGTCCGCCTGTGCCAGCAGCCATCATTAATATATGCGGTGTCTTCATGAACGCCTGCCTATCTTTTCTGTATTAATATGAATAACTTATTATCCCCTACTCTTCTGACATCTCGACGAATAAGGGCCCTACAAAAACTCGCATAGTATAGAGTAAATCATCGGCTGATATACAGCACTTTATGCATGGTTGACAACAAAAATCCAAGCCGTGAACAATCGCGACTTGGCTTTGATTAATCAGTCTTAACAATCCCCAAGACGCTCAGAAATCCTGCCCCGACAATGTTTGAAATAAGAGGTCGTTTGAAATAAAGCGTCATAACCAAATATCTTAGCACAATCATTTTTAGCCATTGTGCACGTACCTTAGCGATAAATTACTCTATCGTTGCTATTTGGCTTAAATTGCCATTTTATTTTCGATTGCCACAATGAAGTCTGTTGCAATGTCAGTACCGCACTGATCGTCAATCTCGCGCACACAAGTCGGACTGGTGACATTGATTTCAGTAATTCGGCCACCGATTAAGTCCAAACCGACGAACATCAGACCTTTTTCTTTTACAATTGGGGCTACCACTTCTGCCACTTGGCGCTCGATATCAGTCAAAGGCATGGCAACACCGCTACCACCAGCAGCGAGATTACCACGCGTCTCGCCTTTGGTTGGAATACGAGCCAAGCTATAATCTATCACGACACCATCGACGATTAATACACGCTTATCGCCTTCTTTAATTTCTGGCAAATAACGCTGCGCCATGATTGGTAGAGTTTCAAGCTCCGTTAGCATCTCAAGCGTCACGCCAATATTGGGGCTATCAGCGGTCAAGCGGAAGATACCCGTACCGCCCATACCATCCAATGGCTTGACGATGACATCTTGTTGCTCGGTGATAAACTGACGAATATGCGCCTGCTTGCTGGTCACAATCGTTGGGCTCATATAATCGCTAAACCACGTGGCAAACAATTTCTCATTACAGTCTCGAATCGCTTGTGGGTCATTGACCACTAGCACACCTGCCGCTTTGGCATGATCAAGCATATACGTGGCATAAATGAAGCGCATGTCAAACGGTGGATCTTTACGCATCAAAATCACGTCATAGTCGCTAACCAAACCCGTTGACTTATCACCCAGTGTATAAAAGTCTTGCGGGTCGCGTTTGACGGTGACAGGCTGCGTATCCACCATCAGCTCGCCACGATTCAACCACAAATCATGAATCTGACAGTAGCCCAGACTGTGACCACGATCTTGAGCGGCCCACATCATCGCTAAGCTGGTGTCTTTTTTATAATTAACCCGCTCGATTGGATCCATGATAATAAGTATTTTTAAGGATTTTTTTTGATTTTCTTGACTCATGGTAAGGCTCACTTACGTTGTATGATAAATAGACAAATATAGGCGACTCAGTTAACACGCTCATTCTGCCAGCTTCTAGCCGTCGCCTATAAAAACGTTCTACAACAAACTATACGCCGTACTGCTCACGATAATGCTGCATTTTTGCAAGTTGTGTCGCATCTTTATGCTGACTATGTTCGTCTGCCAAATAACTGATTAAGTCATCGATATCGACCAAAGCACGCACAGGCACTTGTAATGTCGTGGCAAGCTCTTGAATCGCCGAATGCTCAGCTTGGCCTTTTTCTTTACGATCAAGCGCCACGATAATACCAGCAACACTTGCGCCTGCTTGCTCTAAAATCTCGACCACTTCGCGCATGGCTGTACCTGCGGTAATCACGTCATCAAGTACCCAGACGGCTTTGCCACTGACATCAGCACCAACCAAATTACCCCCTTCACCATGGGTTTTGGCTTCTTTGCGGTTATAACCCCACTTGGCATTGATACCATGATGCAGCCATAGTGCTTGTGCAGTTGCTGCCACAAAGGGAATACCTTTGTACGCTGCACCAAAAATAACCAGCTCTTGCTGATTAGTACCCTCATTCGTAGTTATTTGCTCAGCTAAGGCATCTGCATAACCGCGTGCTAATAACGACAACATCTCACCTGTGGCAAGCAGACCGGCATTAAAAAAATAAGGACTGATGCGGCCAGATTTGAGTACAAATTCACCAAATTTTAAAACTTGATTGTCTAAAGCCAGCTGAATAAAAGCATGAGAAGAAAAGTCTGGGTTTAGAGAATGTTGAGTGTTTGGCATTATGGCATTCCTATTAGCAAAAAGAAGGGCAAAAAATTTGCGTTATTGTACGCATTACTCATCAGCTTGACCAACCATTGATGTCATAATCTTGCATATTGGGATAACGAGTCAACAAGCCATTGCGCGATGACACATTGAAATAGCATTGGCCATCCGCACTGACTTGTATATCCCAGCCCAAATGATAGGCAGCAACGATAACATGTCCTACAAAAATTCGTATTTGGCGGTACGCATGACGCTGCGCAGGTTCAAGAGTGATTTGGCTAAGGACATAACTGCGTATGTGTTGACACAGTTGTGCTGCACTATAACGGTCATTGATACTTTTACGCGTATCACATTGCTTTAAAGCATGAACGGCAGCGCTACAAGCCATAATATCAGTCGCCAAACTGCCTTCACCCGTCTCAAACACTTGTGGCTGTAAAACGACTTGCCAATCATCCGCGTAAAGACTATTGAGCAGCTCATCTGGATTATAGCGTTTGGTCAGCACCCGTAAAGAGGTAGATGTAACGCCAGTATGCTTATCTGTAATTTCAGCCACCTCAGTTGGTAAATCATTCAAGGTAAAACCGTAGCGATGCAGTTTTGGATACGCCCGAATCGCTTGCTGTATGTCCGACATATCCAACAAGGTCATGTCATGTAGGGGCGATAATAGTGGCTGCTCACTGTGATTTTGATAAAAACTGGCTGGTAAGTCGATCAATTGAGCCGCTTTTAACAGCGATAAATGCTCAGACAACGCCTCTGACGCAATCAATCCCCACTTTGATAGGCTATCTTTACTAGGCTGATAAAATCGTACCGAGTGCCCATAAAGCCTGCGCAACTGCTCATTGAGTCGTCTTGACGGTTCAGGGATATCTGTTAACGGTCTGGCAGGATCGACGGGTGACTGAGCGGGATCAAAATTAGGGTGCACAATCGCAGGTGAGCTGTTATCGGATAAAACACAAGACCGCTCATCTTCTGCGCGCTTACTGCCTTCTGCAAAAAAGTCAGCATGAGGCATGCGATTGTCAGAAGTAGAAGGCTGAGTCATGAAATCTCTCTAAAAAATAAAATTTAAAACAAGGCAAGCCGAACGCTGATACTAGGCCAAATTTAGGCTTACTCTAGACCTAGTTTAAGCTTGATGGTGCAAAATATCACGGTAGCCTACTTGCCAATCAGGATAGTCCAGCCAAGCTAATGGAATGTTGCTGTGTAAGCGTTTTCCTGTCACAGCTGTTTTTGTCTGATCGATAGTAGGCGGTATTTCATCCACCTGTTTGCTGAGCCAAGTGGTCAACTCAAAAGTCGTGACTGGCAGATAGTCAGTGGCTAGATAGATAGGTCTTGGTGCATCGCACATTAATACATTGGCAATAATATTAACCAAATCACGATCCATAATACGATTGCTCCAATGCTCTGCTGCCACTGGCTCTTTTTGTGACTCCTTGGCTTTACGCAAACGCATGAGGCGCGCGCGCCCATAAATGCCGCTGGGACGAATGATAATCGCCTTATCCCCAAAACCTTGTTGCAATACTTGTTCTGCTTGTAGGATAACTTTTGACGCGTCACGCTTAGGTGTCAGAGGCACCGTATGTTCATCAATCCATTCACCATTATCTTGACCATAGACGCCCGTTGACGAGATAAAAACAATGCGCTCAAGCTCAGTGAGTTTCTCACTAAGTTGTGCTAAGTGCTGATTGATGGCCAAATAGCTCCTGTGATAGCTACTGGTAGAGTATTCATCAGGCGTCACAATAACGGCAATATGAGTAAAGCCCTGCAATTGCTCAGCAGTAATCGTTGATGCATCGGCTTGCATAAACATCGCTTTATCGCTCAAATCATAACGATGACGCTCACCACGTGCCAATCCAGTGACGCTTTTATTGTTTTGCGCCAGTTTATTGGTCACTGGTAAGCCAATATCACCTTGGCCAATAATCAGAAATTTTTGAGTGCTCATCCTGCATCCTTACCTTTGCCAAATATTTATAGTCAAATCAACATAGAAGAGTATCAGCGAGACTGGGATAAATTTTTTGCAGCCCCTGTCTGCGCAGGCACAGTAAGCAAGGTTTGTACCAGTCTCGCGTCATAATATCGTGTATCAACTTCATTTATTATCGACTATAAAAGCCAAACGTCTAAAAGTATCGTCTATACGAGAGTTGTACATCGTCATGATCAGCGACGCGATCTTGCCAGTCATAGCTGGCGTTCAGACGTAGTGCTTGTTTTTTATCGATATCGTACTGCAACCCTAACGTCGATACCGGCTGCCAGTAATGCCCTCGAACGTCGGATTCGTTACTGTTGCCATGATACCAATATGGCAGTTGCAATTCAGCCTGCGCACGTAACTGATTGTTAATCTGGTAGCGGCATCCAGCATTGACACCTGTGCCGACGCGAAAGCCTTTATTGAGACCTCGCCCTGTTTGTGCGGTTCCTGACAAAAAGGTATAGCATAGCTGTGGCGGCATCTCACCTGTATTTGCCTTTGGTGTGCCAAACGCCCAAGACCACCCTGACTCATAACCCACACTGCCCACCAAATGATCTGTTCCATTTTCTTGTGAGCCATCGTTGACACGTGTCGCCTCTATTGTTGCGCCCCATGTCTTGCCTTTTTTGGCAGAATTGATTGGATTAAAAGAGCGGCCGCGAATCAAGGTTACATTTTGCAAGACCACGCTTTTTGGCTGAGAGTCACGATGACTTGAGGAGTGGTCGTCTTTATCATATAAGCGCAAGGTGGCAGCAGCACCTCCTAAGTCAAAAAACTGCGGAAATCCTGATGGACGATCGAGGGTATCATGGTAGCCTGCCCGCACACCAATATCGATATAGTTATTATCGCCGCGTTGACCCATACCCACATAACCAAGTTGCAACGGGTGTCTGTCTATTGGGTTGTTATCCGATACCGCAATGGAACGCGGTAGCAATGTCTGCTTATTATCTGACATACTTGACACTGGGTTGAGCTGCGCCGATTTAATCTCATTGATCATTTGTTTTGCACTATTGTGATAGCCCAGTTGGTCACGCTGCTCCTTCACCTTATTGAGCTGGGCTTGACGTAACGTGCTATCGGCAGGGGTATAATTGGTGCTACCGAGTAGACTTTCCTTATTTAATAATTGCACCACATCTGATGGAACGACCACATAAGGCAGTTGACTCAATAAATGTTGCTGGGGTCGTACCACATCGATGAGACGTAGAATCTCAGACGCACAATTATCGGTAGCGAAGTAATACGGCAACTCTAAATCTTTGGTTTCCCAAACATGCCTTATGATTTGCTGCACCTCGCTTGGTGTCAGATTCAATTGATAAGTCCAAGCATCACGCTCATCATCTTGTATATATTTGGCAAATCTTTCAGGATAGGGGTCTATTTCGATGATACTGTCATAGCCACCTATCATAGATTTGACTGCATACACTGGAAAACTGTCTGCTGGATTGCCACCCACTGTATAATTGAGCGCATAAGCATGATGGATTTGACTTGGATCAGCCACACTTGCTTTTGAGTCAATACGCAATAACGTATGAGCAAAAGCCGAGGTGGGATTGTCCAAATACTCCTGCGCAAACATAATCGACAGCTGTTCGGGAGCAAGCTTCTGTGTCCATTCGTCCAGCTCTGGACATTCAGCTGGTAGGCTCGCATCATCAATGGTTAATACATTTTTTAACCAAGCGACTCGTGCTGGAAAACGACATGAAATGGAGCGGTTGGCTTGGGTGTTAACTCGCTTGTCATTAGTAGTAGAAGACTGTGTCAATTCTTGTGCAAGCACAACCAGCATGGCATCCAATTCTGCGCCTGAATCCTGTTGACCACGCTCACTTAAAAAGAAGCTTGGGTCATCAATCAAGCTCTCTGTTTTCTTCTTAGCAAGAGCGCGATTTTGACCATCATAAAAATACAATAAACGTCGCCATGTTGTATGCTGTGCCAGATTTTCTGTTTTCACCTGTGTGCGCCAGTCAGTTAGCAATGATTCCGCTGCACTATTGGGTGGCTGTTGAGCGTCTGTTTGAACATTACTAGACAACGGGACAACAGCCTTAGCAGTGACTACATTCTTTTGTGGCGCGGTTACTGACTCTGGGGTAGAGTTGTCCGCCAGCTCTCCTGTAGTCACTACTGATAACGGTGTCGGTAAAAAAGCTTGTGATTGGGCAGAAAGCAAAATCCCTGCGATAGCAACTGGCAAACGTGCTCGCTGACCAATTTTGGTTAAGGTACAATTTACCGACGAAGAGATAGGTTTTATAGACATGGGGTAAAACCTCGCACGTTATGATTCACACGCTGCTTGCGCAATTAGGAGTTTGGGTAATCGTATTTGCTAAATGGCTGGATTGAATAAATCATTAATATAACTATTTTGAAAACCGCTTAAACCTTGACCATTTTAACCGATAGATCATGCTGATTTTTTTATACAAATCCATCAAATAAAAGCATCAACACGGTACTTGTTTACTACTTATTAAAAGAGAACGTTATGTCCTTAGCATCACCAATGACGATTAGCGCTGGTCGATTATCAGCAGCCACTTGGCTTGCCTCACCGAACCAGAATAACAGACCGACAGAAACGAGCATTGACACCATTGTTATCCATAATATCAGCTTACCACCTAATGAGTTTGGCGCATGCGATGCCAATGGCATGCACTATGTTAAAGCGTTATTTACCAATCAATTGGACTGGAATGCTCATCCTTATTTTCAAACCATTCGAGGCGCAGAAGTATCGGCTCATCTATTTATTGAGCGTGATGGGGCAATCACTCAGTTTGTAAGCTTTGAAGAACGCGCGTGGCATGCAGGTAGATCAAGCTATCTTGGTCGACCTGACTGTAATAATTATAGCATCGGTATTGAACTTGAAGGGTCAGATTTTGTGTCCTTTACCAATACACAATACGAGACGCTTGCCCAGATTATTTTGGCTATATATCAGGCCTACCCTAAAACACGGCGACACCTAACCGGTCATAGCGATATTGCACCAGGACGCAAAACAGATCCTGGTGACTATTTTGAATGGCCAAGGTTGCGTGATTTGATAGCCAAAAGCCTGAATCAATAAACCCCAAAATGAGCGCTAATCATTTCCACATCCAATCCATTTATCTCCATGATGAAAGTGCTATAATTCGTCAGTTTTTCGGTCGCAGTCACGCAGCAAACAACCATTGACAAACAAATTAGCAAAATAGGTTCTCATGGCAAAAAGTCGGTTATTTCGTTCAACCATGGTGGTCAGCAGTATGACCATGCTGTCTCGTATTTTAGGCCTGGTACGCGATGTCGTATTGCTAGGTGTCTTTGGCGCGGGTGGTCTGATGGATGCCTTTTTGGTTGCCTTCAAGATACCCAATTTTTTGCGACGTCTGTTTGCAGAAGGCGCCTTTAGCCAAGCTTTCGTCCCTGTCTTGTCAGAATATAAAGAAAAATACAACTTACAGCAGGTACAGATTTTAGTCAGTCGGACGTCAGGTGCGCTGCTACTGATTCTCTCTATGCTGACCGTGGTGGTCATTCTGATCGCGCCTTGGGTGGTGACTTTGTTTGCCCCAGGCTTTGCCGACCAACCTGATAAATTCGCCATTACCGCTGAATTGCTACGCTTGACCTTTCCTTACTTACTATTTATTTCTATGACCGCGTTTGCAAGTGGTATCTTGCAAAGCTATGGACGGTTTGCCGCTCCAGCGTTTGCGCCTGTGCTATTGAACTTATGTATGATTGGTGGCGCGCTAATTTTCGCCCCCATGTTTGATACTCCCATTATGGCGCTTGGCTATGCCGTTGCCATCGCAGGTTTGCTCCAGCTATTAATCCAACTACCACAGTTATGGCAACAAAAGCTACTGGTTGCGCCAAAGGTTGATTTTCAGCATGAAGGCGTTCGCCGTATTCTAAAGCTCATGCTGCCTGCTATCTTTGGTGTCTCTGTCACTCAAATCAATTTAATGCTAAATACAATTTTTGCGTCATTGATGATTGGCGGTTCGGTTTCTTGGCTCTATGCGGCCGAGCGTATGAGTGAGTTACCATTAGGTCTGATTGGTGTGGCAATTGGTACCGTTATTTTGCCAAGTTTGTCCAAAAGTGAGGCTCAAAAAGACGATGTCAGCTTTAAGAAAACCATTGATTGGGCAGCGCGTTTAATCATATTGGTGGGCGTGCCTGCTTCGGCGGCGCTATTTATCCTGTCAGATGTGCTGATGCAAGCACTATTCTTACGGGGTGAATTTACTTTACGTGATGCACAAATGAGTTCATTGGCATTACGCAGTATGGCAGGTGGCATCCTAGGGTTTATGCTGATAAAAATCTTTGCGCCCGCTTTTTTTGCGCGTCAAGATACCAGAACGCCTGTCAAAATCGGCATTATATCTGTCTTCGCCAACATGATTTTTAGTGTCATCTTTATCGGTATATTTTACTTCTTAGAGATACCTTTACATGGCGGTTTGGCATTGGCAACCACAGGGGCATCATTTGTCAATGCAGGCTTGCTGTATTACTTCTTGCATAAGCGCGAAATCTTTCGCTTCGGTCCTCATTGGAAAAAACTGTTTACCCAGTTTGCCATCTCAACGAGTGCCATGGTCGCTGTACTTTATGTCATGCTACCCTTCTTCCCAACTGACGATGCCCAATGGCGACGTATAGCGGCACTACTTATAATGTGTGCGGTGGGCGCACTGGTGTACGGAGTAGTTCTGTTGTCGACCGGTTTCCGTCCGCGCCATCTCAAACACGGATAACAGCAAGTAAGCTGATTAAGAGATTGATTGGCTTACGAAACCAAAACAAGCTTCGTATGATAATTGACACCTTATCAGGCAAATAATTGTCATAATCGAGTATTGATGCATAACTGACATTTGAGGTTCGATATGACAATGAAACTGTTTAACTTACAGCGACTACCAATGCTATGTGCGACTGGCATTCTGAGCACTGGACTACTTTTAAGTGGTTGTAGCAATAACGATAACGCAGAGACAGACAGCGCAAACGCAGTCAGTACTACCGAGGATGCCTCATCTGCTAGTACCTCAGAAGCAAGCTCTACCCAAACGGATGGGGTCGATACTGATACGACAGCCAATGGGACAGTCGCAGATGATGCGACTAAGCAAACTATGACTGATGACACCCAGCCGTTGACCGCTACCAATAAGCAGAAAAGCTTGGTCACCAATCCGACTCAAGCGGGTACGCCAGAGGATACAGTCAAGCAAGCACTAGACAGCCTGTATCAAGGTGACATAAAAAAATCTGCAGGATATTACAAAGTAGATATGGCAAACTTTGAGAAAGAGCTTGCTAAGACCCAATCGGCTTTTGAGCAAACGGTCGAGGGCGTCACCATCACTGATGCCACTTATAATGAAGATAAGACTCGTGCCACCATTGTAGGCGAGTTGATGTTAAGGGGGCAGAGTGAGCCTGCCCCCTTAACTTATGAGTTACAAAAAATTGATGGTCAGTGGAAGATTTTGGGCTAAATGGTTTCGCCGTTTGTATCTGACATTGCCTTAGCTACTGTTACCGTATCTAAAATTGTAGTAGCTGAAGTCGTATCGTCTGGCATTGCCGTATCTAGCATTATAGTGTTTGCGGTTTCAGTACTTGACGTTACGGTCTTGCCAAGCATAACCACATCAGCGATGAAGCCTTGCATGTCGCAAACCTTTGGCATGTATCCCCATTGCTCAAAACCAAGCTTTCGA
Source organism: Psychrobacter alimentarius (assembly GCF_001606025.1). Classification (NCBI taxonomy): domain Bacteria; kingdom Pseudomonadati; phylum Pseudomonadota; class Gammaproteobacteria; order Moraxellales; family Moraxellaceae; genus Psychrobacter; species Psychrobacter alimentarius. The sequence continues at coordinate 2,759,865 of NZ_CP014945.1, forward strand.
AACAGTCCTAAGCTTGGTTGATTATGAGCAAATATCAAGGCAACAACATTGTGAATACCAAGGCTTGGCGCTTGTGTGAGCATCCAACTTGTCAACGCACTACCTAGCCCTTGACCATGATTTGCTTTATTTAAGTAAATACTGATTTCGGTGCTGATATGATAAGCCGTACGGGCATAAAGATCGCTAAAACTTCCCCAGGCAACGATAGGCGATAGTGTTGTAGAGCTTGTATCATCACTGCCTTTCGTCTCAGCTCTAACGATATAAATAGGACGCGTTGCACTATTTAAATGCTCTTCAAACCACTCCATACGTTCTTCACACGTCACTGGAGCAAGATTGGCGGTGGCCTGTTTGCCAGCAATACTTTGGTTATAGATAGCTAAGATTTCTGGTAAATCGTCTTTACTTGCGCGTTGGACGATAAAGGGGTCATCAGGCTTATTTATCGATAATTTAGAAGGTTTAACGTTCAAAGCAATATTGGACATAACATCTCCATAATGAATGGCATTATTTATCGTTACTTACTAAATACGGCTAATTTATCCTCATAGTCATCACAAGAGCGGCTCATTATTTTGAGACAATGGGATTGATCCCCTTATACTTATCTGGTGAATAGACTATAGGATGTTAGTATGGTCATTTTACTTTATAATGGCTGGCTTTAGACACATCAATACTTAGTCTGATTGTATTACTTGGTCTGATTGTGTTTTTTATCCGGTCTTATCTATCATAGCTGAAAATTTATGAACACCTATTTTCTTGAGCAACTGATTGCGTCGCCAAGTGTTTTACCTGCAAATACTAGCCCAGTAGACCTTGCGCCCTGCGTACTTACTATCGGCAATTTCGATGGTGTTCATCTTGGTCACCAAGCGATGCTAACTCAAGTTCGTGACATTGCCGATGCGCAAAATCTTGGCGCAGCAGTCATGATATTTGAGCCACAACCGCGCGAATTTTTTGCCCCGCATACAGCACCTGCCCGCCTTACTAGCCTTGCAGAAAAGCAATCATTACTAGCAGAGTATGGGGTGGAAACCTTAATCGTAGCTGGCTTTGATACTGACTTTCGCTCGCTATCAGCGCAGGCGTTTGCCGATATTTTAGCACTGCGTTTAAACGTTAAAGCGCTGGTATTGGGCGATGACTTTCGCTTCGGTCATGATCGAACCGGCGACAGTCAGTTTTTGCGCGACTATGGCTTGCATGTGACTAATTTGCATACGATTACGGATGTCGATGGCAAAGCGGCGCGTATTAGCTCCACCCGTATTCGTGATTTGTTATTAGCAGGTGACTTAAAAGCAGCCAACGCTTTATTGGGACGCGAGTATAGTATTACAGGAATGGTCGTTGGTGGCGATAAAATAGGTCGTACCATGAACTTTCCCACTGCCAATATTGAGCTTAACCGTCTAAAGCCTGCCTTGCATGGTATTTTTGCTGTCGATGTTGTCAGCCTTGATGACAAGGGACAAGTGATTCCTGATGGCTTAATCACAGCAGCGCATGTTGGTAAAACAGGCGTTGCCGGATTACGCCCAAACAGCTTATTTGGTACTGCCAATATTGGTACCAGACCTTCTGTCGATAAAGCCCTCAACTGGCGTCTTGAAGTACACTTCCCAGAGCTACAAGCAGATTTATATGGCTTGACCTTGCAGGTACGCTTCCTGCATTATTTACATGGCGAGCGCCACTATGATGGCCTCGATGCGCTCAAAGCAGGTATCCAGCAAGATGTGGTAGATTTGCTTGAGTGGCGCTCACAGCAATAACGCTGTTTAAATAACTCTTGAACCGACTTATAAATAAGCATCTATCTTACATCCATAAAAAAACCCACCGCTAAAATAGCGTGTGGGTTTTTTAATAACTGATTGATCGATTGGTTTTTAGGCGTCTGGATGTAGACGTACATTCAACTCATCGATGGTCTCTACCCATGCTGCATCTTTATTCCACTCTTCCTTTAAAAAAGCGCGTTGATTGTCATTCCAAATGGTGGACTCTATCAACTCTTCTTCTTTTACTAATTGGTTTTTTTCAATAAAGCTATCAATAGCGTCGTCAGAGCTTTCTAATCCTAATTGTGCAAATAAATCGTTCATACTATATTCAGGTTCACCCAACATATTTTTCTCCTTAGATGGCACAGGGTTAACAGTGCTTATTATTAAAATTACCTCATTGATTGTAGCAAGCTTTGTCTTAAAAGCTGTTAACCAACGTTCATTTAAGGTTATCAATTGTGTTCAACTAAAAAAATCTTCATATGAAAAAACAATCAATTACTGCGTATCGAACAGACGTAAAAAAGCCCTCATATTTCAGAGGGCTTTTTATACTTGTCGCGTTTTGTCTACTTATGGAAGTAGATGCGCTACTGCATCACGCTCTTCACTAAGCTCTTGCTCAGTGGCTTTCATTTTCTCTTTTGAGAAATCTGATGACACATCAACGCCGTCTACGATAGACCAATCGCCATTGCTACAGGTGCAAGGGAATGAGTAAATGAGGCCTTCCGCAATACCATATTCGCCGTTTGAGTAAACACCCATAGACACCCAATCGTTTTCATCGGTACCTAGTGCCCACGTACGCATGTGTGCGATAGCAGCGTTGGCAGCAGAAGCGGCAGACGAAGCACCACGAGCTTTAATGATTGCTGCACCACGCTGTTGTACGTCTGGGATATAAGTGTTTTCGTACCAGTCACGATCAACCAAATCTAGCGCTGGCTTACCGTTAACAGTACAAGCTGTTAGGTCTGGATACTGAGTAGAGGAATGGTTGCCCCAGATTGTCATGTTTTTAACGTCGTTGACAGTGCTTTCAGTTTTTTCAGCCAACTGAGCCATCGCACGATTATGATCCAAACGCGTCATTGCCGTGAAGTTACGTGGATCAAGATCTGGTGCATTACGCTGAGCGATCAGTGCGTTAGTGTTGGCAGGGTTACCCACAACCAATACTTTTACGTCGCGGCTTGCAACGTCATTCAATGCTTTACCTTGTGCTGAGAAAATCGCAGCGTTGGCTTCTAGCAAATCTTTACGTTCCATACCTGGGCCACGAGGACGTGCGCCAACCAGTAATGCATAATCGATATCTTTGAATGCAACAGTCGCATCATCCGTTTGAACAACGCCTGCCAACAATGGGAAAGCACAATCTTCCAATTCCATAACTACACCCTTTAGGGCGTCAAGAGCTGGTGTGATTTCAAGCAATTGCAAAATAACTGGCTGATCTTTACCTAGCATCTCGCCAGATGCAATACGAAATAGCATCGCGTAGCTGATATTACCAGCGGCACCAGTGACGGCAACACGTAAAGGCTGTTTCATTGACATGGAATACTCCCTAATTATGATTATAGAATGTGCGATTATCATTTTAGATATCGACTTGTTTGCTGCATAGTGGCAGCCATAAACCGAGAGCTAGTGTAGCACTTCGTTCAGCAAATCGTCTAGAGACAATCAGACACCTACCACTGATTATATTGTTACATTTTATACGGGAAGAATATGATACCAATCAAGGAGTTGGCATTAGACGTCTATAAAGAAGAATGAAAAAATCTATTTATAGAGGTAATGTTCATTGATTTAAAATTTGAATATACGCTAAAAAACATTAGAAACACGATTAGAGAAGGCAGTCAAAAAATATTGAAAGAAGCAGGATTAAAATTATGTTTAAAAGATGTGGATAAAACTATTTGCCACCTGAAATGACAAATTTACTACCGCAGTTGTCCACCACATTTTGACACGTACCAAAGTCATTGCCATCGTAGCAGACATGAATATCGGTCAAGGTCAGCTGGCGGCGACTACCTGCTTGACAAATCAGATCAATGCTAGCAGCAGACATACCACTATTGAGACGAGTCATTTGGCTAATAAAGCGCGATTTGGAGACGGTATAACTATTACCAGTGTTTAACTCAGAAGGCAATTTTAACGCACCTGCATAGTTGGTTATCTGGCGAAAATAACTACTGGCGCTAAGTGGACTACAAACACCATAACGTTGCCACGCTTGGCTGCGTACGGTGGTATCAGGCATTACACGGTTGACGACTTTTAGTTGTAATGGTGTCAGACGAGGCTCACTACCCCGTCCGCAACGCTCTCCATAACCCATATCTAGACCAGATACATTGAGTGAATAACCTTCAAGACACTGACGCATACGGGCACGCGTCGGCTGAATACTACAAAGCGCGGGCGTCATTTCAATCATCAACACACGCTGCCCTGTTTTTACAGCACTAGCCGCTTGTGCTGGCAGAAGCATTATACTTTGTAGTATCAAAAATGCGCCAATACTTACCGTCGTCTGAATAGTGCTAGGCGCTTTCATCTTTATCACACGCTTATGATATTGACTGACGCGCTCAAGGGTAGAGTGCGCCATCAGTTGGCCTTGATTTTTTACCTTATTTACTGGCGAACGTATCTGCATCTGAGTAGATGGACGAAGACCGATTTTTGATACTGTGCACAGATTGAAATATTTTTTGATCATAAGGGCTGAAGGCATCTAGCAATGATAAGACAAAGACTATCGCTTAGGTCGTAGCATCCACACTATCAATGCGTATAGACCAAGCTTATAGCTAACAAAAAATATGGCTACCCTTTTATGGGTATAGATTGATGCAATGGTAACAAAACGTTTTTTTTATTCTATAGCAGAAACGTAAACAGTCGCTAAAGACTGCAAAAGGTATAAGTTATTTAACCTATTCCATCAAATTCAATCTGTTATTTGTCAAAGCAAAACGCATGCATATTAGAGGTTAACTTTGCACATAAAAAAGCCATTAACAAGTACTCGCTAATGACTTTTTTGATTGATACAAACCTACTTTAATAAAGCTATTTTAATAAGGTATGAGTGCCCTAATACGAAGCAGGCACTGTACCCATACGCTGGCTGATTGGTTGACCATTGCCTAAGAGACTACTATAAATAGTGGCATTCTCCATCACATGTTTTACGTAATTACGGGTTTCAGGGAACGCAATCGTCTCAACGTATTGATCCGAAGCCAATGAGCCATACTCAGGCTGCCAGCGCTTGGCATTATTGGGTCCTGCATTATAGCCTGCCGTCGCCAATACGGGTTGACGGCTCAACTTGCCAAAGATATCGCCCATATACCAAGTACCATAACGGATGTTGGTATCACCACTATTAGCGCGACTGGCACTATAAGTCTCACCCAAGTTTCGGGCAATATATTTTGCTGTGTCAGGCATTACTTGCATCAGACCACTAGCACCAACGTTTGAGCGCGCTGAGGTCACAAAACGACTCTCTTGGCGCATAATGCCATAAGCCCATGCTGGATCAATACCCGCAGACTGGCTATAACGCACGACTGCATCTTGATGCGGCATTGGATGAGACAAGGCCAAACTATCAACGCTATCCGTGTTATCAATGGCATAAATCGCACGGTCAAGCCAGCCCATATCATAAGCTTGACGAGCAGCAGCAATCAATAAATTGTCATCACGCTTGTCTCGCGCCTGCTTCACCGCCCAGTTCCATTCACGGTTGGCATAGGCACGGCTAGCATCAGCATTATATAAGGCAAAAGCGCGGGCAAAATGTGCGTCTTGCATGACACGCGCACGATCGGCAGGGCTAACGTTCGGTAAATTATTACCGCCAAAGCGACTGGCATCAAAACGTTGACCGATCTTATCTTTTGCCATCAGACCATAGTAATCATTGCCTTTTGCAATGTTCTGATACATTTTCTTGGCAGTATTGCGTTTGTTATTATTGCTCGATTGCTCATAGGCACGGGCAAGCCAATATTGCCATTGACTTTGTTTTTGCGTCTCAGCATCCATTCTAGATATGGCTTCGACCACATCATCCCAGCGACTAAAACGAATCGCTGCCTGAGCGTAGTCTTCTGCTTCTTCAAAATTAAAGTCTTCGTCCAAGCTATTACGGAACCAATCAACTGCCTCAACATTAAAGCCATCATCAGTATTATAATTCATACGCTTAACACCAATGATGCGATAAGCATAACGGCGCGTGTCATCATTCAACAGTCTAGCTGAACGCTGATTGTCTTGCTTAACATCAAAATCCAATTGCATTGCTGCTTCGCGATAAGATTTATCAGCCAGACGCCCTAGCGCATAGAGATATAAATACTGGTTGGCTTGGCTAGCAGGTTCGCGACCAAAACGGCTAAAATAAGACGACGGGTTCAGCTGAATCTCACTTAATGCCGAATAGGCAATTGGCGTACCAAGGCGCGATGACAATGCCATGATATCCCCTGTCTTGCCTATACGCAGCATACGCTTAAGGCGAGCAGCTCTATCTTGATTGCTAATCAGTGCGTTATTATTCATCTCCATGGCCAACTGATCGCATAGGGCTGGCTGCTTTTTGGTGGTAAGCCACACTTCAGACTTTGCAGCCATAGCGCGCATGGTATCACCGCCATTATTAAAGCCAAGTCCTACTGCACAGCGCTCGCTCGCGTCAGCATTGGTGATCAAATTAGCCACTTGACGCACCGAAGCATAATCATTGGATCCCGCTTTGGTCTCGGCAAAATCAGCCACCAGTTTTTCTGCCATCACTGTATCTGGATATTGACGCACGAACTGCGAAACAGCTGCTGAGCTTTGTGAATTAAGGTCTTGATTCATGCGCCAGTACGTCGGATACATGGCAAACAATCCACCACTCATTTGTTGTTCATAATTATAAAGCGCGTTCACATCACCACGATCGGCTGCAATAGCAGCTGCCGTAAATGAGCTTGCACCATTATCTTGTTGATACCCAGTATTTTGCTGATAGCTTTCTGATTGATAACTGGTTTCGGGCTGATAGGTTTCTTCATCGCCCCATGTCAGCTCTGCACAAGCCACTTGTGACAATCCAAGTGTGCTCATTGCCGTTGCCAAGCTCAGTGCGCTAAAACGCAGTGTACTTACGTTGAGACGCTTTGAACAATCCTTTTGATTGGTAATCTCTCTATCCTTGATGCCATAAGCAACGCGCAACTTCGTCATATTGTCTCTCTTTATTATATCTCTACAATGTGTAAACGGTGATTTGCCAGATACCGCTATGGTGATGATACTCATCATACTATACTCGTTGCACTTGCAACCATCACCTTTACCTTTTGTTAATAAATACGATAGCGCGGTGTAACATAGAAGTGATAGCAGAGACGATTTTTACCAAAAGTGATATGAAGCTCAGTAAACAATTGATACTGTTATAATTAATCAATCACATTGATGGCCAATTGCGCACGCTAATTTTTCACATTGGTAGAGGGTTGTGATAAAATACGCCACTTGTTAATCCGCTATCTCGCTATATTTTAGTTAATTATGGACTTTCCCTTATGAGTGTTACTGTATTTAATCCCCGCATTAATGACGCCGCTGTTGCTAACACAACTGCTGCTGCGCCAGCTGCCACTGCACTCAAAGAAGCAAGTTCAGCCCAATCGCCTGTCACGCAAACAACCACCAAAAAGGTATTTGTGACGACTCAAGGCTGCCAGATGAATGTTTATGACTCTGGTAAAATGCTTGATGTGCTTGGTGACTCGCACGGCATGGAAGTGACACACAATATTGATGAAGCAGACGTTCTGTTGATGAATACCTGCTCTATTCGTGAAAAAGCACAAGAAAAAGTTTTTTCAGAATTGGGTCGCTGGCGCAAACTAAAAGAAAAACGCCCTGATCTCGTCATCGGTGTCGGTGGCTGTGTGGCATCGCAAGAAGGCGACAATATTCAAAAACGGGCGCCTTATGTCGATATGGTATTTGGCCCACAAACCTTACACCGCCTGCCAGAGCTATATGATCAATCAAATGAGCAGCGTAATATATCGCCAAAGAACCGTATCGGTACTATCGACGTATCTTTCCCAAGTATTGAAAAATTCGACTTCTTACCAGAACCAAGAGTAGAAGGTTATAAGGCCTTTGTTTCCATCATGGAAGGCTGCTCGAAATACTGCTCATTTTGTGTGGTGCCTTATACGCGCGGTGAAGAATTGTCGCGTCCGCTTGATGACGTATTGGCTGAGATTGACAGCCTTGCCGCTCAAGGTATCCGAGAAATCAACCTATTGGGACAAAACGTCAATGGCTATCGCGGCGAAAAAGACGATGGCAGCATTTGCCGTTTCGCTGAGCTACTGCATTATGTGTCGCATGTAGATGGTGTTGAGCGTATTCGTTATACCACAAGCCACCCGCTTGAGTTCACCGATGACATCATTGACGCTTATGCGCAGTTGCCAGAGCTGGTATCGCATTTACATCTGCCCGTACAAAGCGGCTCCAATGCAATTCTTGCTGCCATGAAGCGTAACCATACCATCGATGTTTATATTGACCAGATCAACAAACTAAAAGCCATTCGCCCTGACATCCATTTGTCGAGCGATTTTATCATTGGATTCCCTGGTGAGACTGAGCAAGACTTCCAAGACACTTTGAACTTGGCAAAAGAGTTGAACTTCGATCACTCTTATAGCTTTATTTACTCTAAGCGCCCAGGTACGCCAGCGGCTGAGTTGCCAGATGATGTAAGCTTCACCACCAAAAAAGCGCGTTTGGCTGAATTTCAAAAGGTCATTGTCGACTCGACACTGGCTAAAACGCATGAAATGGTCGGTACGACAACTCGCGTATTAGTCGAACAAATCGCCAATCGTCATCCTGACTGTTTAATCGGTACAGCGGACAATACACGTACCGTAATGTTCCCATACGATGAGGAGCAAATGAATGAGCTACTCGGTAAGATCGTCAGCGTGCGTATCACTGATTTTGTCAGCCCGCATATGGTGAAGGGTGAGCTAATCGAGGTATTGGCTTAAATTTTTACATCATAATATTGCGTAATAAAAAAGGCCGTTCGCTAAGATAGTGAACGGCCTTTTTTTGTTTAAGCATTAGGGGTAGCCGTGCTCCCCGCTAAAATCCCGCCATCAATCGTCAGCTCAGTACCCGTCACGTACTTTGACTCATCGCTCGCCAAATAAAGCGCGGCATAAGCCACGTCCATGACATCGCCCATGTAACCAAGCGGAATGTCTTTACTAATTACTTTGATCGCTTCTTCACGCGCACTCCCTTCTCCTAACATCGTATCCCACATTGGCGTATAAATAGCGGCTGGGTGAATGGAGTTACAGCGAATATCATAGCCGTTTTGCGCACAATATAAGGCAACTGATTTGCTATGATTTCTGACGCCAGCTTTACTTGAGGCGTAAGCGGCTGCTAAAGGAATACCGACCATACCTGAGCGAGAAGATATATTAACGATACTGGATTTGCTGTTTTTATCAGTTGGACGGTTTTTCATCAGCGCTATTGCAGCCCTGCACCCTAAAGCGACGCCATCTAGATTGACTTGATGCACCTTATGCCAACTTGCCATATCTAAGTGCTCAGGGTCATGAGGACCTGCCGCCTCCAAAAACCCAGCAATACCGGCATTGTTTACAACAATATCTAACCCTTGATATTTTTGTTGAATGTACTGCTCAGCTTTTTGCCAATCGCTCTCATTTGAGACATCCAAATGAATATAGTCTGCTGGTTTTGATTCGTGCCATTGCTGACGCGTCACATTAATATCATCGCAAGCGCGCTGCCCTTTATCATCATTGATATCACTGAATATAACGGTTGCCCCTTCTTTGACAAAAAGCTCAGCAATTGCTTTACCAATGCCTTGGGCAGAACCAGTCACCAATGCAACCTTATTAAGTAGTCTCATAAAACCCTCCTTTATATTTGTTCAATCTTAATCGTAAATAACGTCAGCTAAAAATAAAACGGTTATACGAATAACAGTTATATGAGTTTAAACGCGTGACTGGTACAAATTTTCCTTGCTTACTGTGTCTACGCTGATAGAGGCGGCAAAAAATTTACCCCAGCCGCGCTAACTCTTTTTTATAATATTAATATGATAGAACCGTACGCTTCTTAAAGTGAATAAATAACATCATAATCGTGGCTCATAAAATTTTTTCGCTCCTATTCTGATAACCAATCTGTCTTCCGTAGCTGCTGCTTGGTCTCACGACGACGCTTTTTGCGGACGATGTCAATGTCTTCTTTTTCATGGATACCGCCTTTTTTGAGTAGCGGATTCAGCGCCAAATAATTGCGTGCCTTCACTGCGCCTAGCGAATGCTGTGCACCTGACTCAGCTCGCTGTTCTAAATGCCGCTCAATCTGTTTGGCCTTTTTTAACGTTTGTTTTAAGCTCATATGATTGCCTATTCTATAATTCTTTTTAAATGCAAATGCCAAAAACCATATTAGCGAAGAAAAACGAGCGCAAATTGTACGTCCATCACATGAAGCAAGTTTGACGACGCTAAGATGATTTGCAGGCTTAGTATTAGCCTTTAATACACATGACTTGCTTGAGCGTATGCACCACTTCAACCAAGTCTCGTTGGTTGGCCATCACTTCATCAATGTCTTTGTACGCGCCCGGTATCTCATCGATGACGCCTTTGTCTTTGCGACATTCAACCCCAGCTGTCTGCGCTTTTAGCTCATCAATGGTGAACGCGCGCACCGCTTTACCTCGGCTCATCTGCCGACCTGCCCCGTGTGAACATGAGCAAAACGATTCTGCCGCGCCAAGACCACGGACGATAAAAGATTTTGCGCCCATAGAGCCAGGGATGATGCCAAGCTCACCTGCGTAAGCACTAATCGCGCCTTTACGGGTCACATAAACCTGCTCGCCAAAATGCACCTCTTCATTGACGTAGTTGTGATGGCAATTGATGGCTTCTTTGGTCAGCTGAAATCGTGGCAGTCCTGCTTGCGGCGATTGCAACGCCTTAATCACCAACCGCATCATCTCGCGGCGGTTCTCTAGCGCGTAATCCTGCGCCCAGCCGACCGCCTCAACATAATCAGCAAAGCTGTCAGAGCCCTCAGCAAAATACGACAAATCACGATCAGGCACATGACCAAAGCGTGATTGGCGCTCTTTTTTGGCCAGATTGATAAAATAGCGGCCGATACAGTTGCCAATACCGCGACTACCAGAATGCAGCATGACCCAAACATCGTTGTTTTCATCCAAACACAGCTCAATGAAATGATTGCCACCGCCAAGCGTGCCGAGCTGCTTGGCCCACGTACGCTCAAAGCCTTTTAGCATTTTGAGTAAACCCGGATGCTTATCGGTAATAGGTTTCAGTCGTTTGCCAAGCGGATCAAGCGTCGAGTTTTTGGCTTGGATTTGTTTATGCAAGTTAAACCCTACCGGCACCTGCTGTTCTACTATCGAACGTAATAACTTCAAACTATCCGGCAAATCACTTGCTGTCAGCGACAATCGTACCGCATTCATACCACAGCCAATATCTACACCGACTGCCGCAGGTATAATGGCAGATTTGGTCGGAATCACGCTACCGACGGTCGCGCCTTTGCCAACATGGACATCAGGCATGACAGCAATGTGCGAATGTACAAATTCTAACTGGGCCAAGTTGCGTAGTTGCTGCATGGCACCTTGTTCAACATCGGTGGTGTATATTTTGACAGGGACGCCATGTTTGCTATTTTTATTTAATACTAATTGAATGCTCATTGTTTTTTCCATTTTTTATTTTTAAGACCATATATTTTTTAATTCACCTATTTAATTTTTTAGACATTACTTATCTGTCTCAATTAAACTCAATATTTAATAAGAAAAATCGACAATTAAGAAATGATAGGCAATAAAAAACCGTATTTTTATTAATTAAAAATCAATAAAAATTCATGGCTAATTTATAATGGACGTTTTAAGAAAGATATTACCGTACCAAAAATGACCGCATACATGCTATGTGTACAACAAGCGCGCAGACAGACATTAGCTAAGTTTTCACATAGCTTATCTTTTGGTAGACGGTAAAGAGAAATGTTAGACAAGCAATAAACAGCAGAATGCCTAGTATAGTCAAATAACCATACAACACAGATAACTTAAAAGAAGGATAACGCGAGTAGATATAGAAGGTTGTTTAGAGACACTAAATTATAAAGTATCAATAAATAACTGATCTATAGGCTTAGCCAAACCTTTTAGAAGTCATCATTGCTGTCATGCTTTTCATACATTCAATCTTTAAAAACGTTTTAACAGTTATATAGGACACGATGATTCCTCCATAGGTTATGGCTAATGTCAGGGCGACAAAAGCAAATTGATTGATGTGATTTATTCGATATAAAAACCTATAAATCAATGCGATTATAATAACGATTTAAAAATCAATGTCAACTATTAATTTAGTATCAATTTTATATTAATACTTTAGGAAGTTTCTTTAATATAAAAAATAAATAACAATCATATCTTTTACATCGTAAAATCTTTTATGACGTCAGCTAACAAAGCGGCTGCAATCAATACAAAAATGACGCCACAACCACGATTTAACCATGCTAAGCGACCACCCACATCGAGCCAACTTGCCAGCTTTTTGCCACCCAAGGTATATACGATCTGCCAAATGGTCTCACTCATGAACAGCCCAATGGTCAGTAGAATATATTGTGGCCATAGTGGCGCACTAAAATTAATAAACTTAGGGAAAAAGGCTGCAAAGAACAAAATCGCTTTTGGGTTAGATAGAGAGACCCAAACACCCGTACGAAACAAAGTAAGATTGCTGGGACCTACTTGCACGGCAGCGTTAGAGAGCGAACGTGGCTGCGGTCTAGTAGATGTACCCTCAGAGGCAGCATAGTCGGCTTCTACCTCCGCACTTAGCTCTTTAGCATCGCTCATCAGGCTGCCATCGCCCGCATCACGCCATGAACTGATACCCAAATAAATCAAGTATGCCGCGCCCACGGCTTTGATAATCGTGAGCAGCCATGGCGATTGACGACTGATTACATCCAATCCGAGCAGCGTTGACAGTAACAAAACAAACAGTCCAAGGCTCAAACCCGCCAGCGTCCATAACGTTCGCTTCACACCATAGTTCATGCCGTACTGAAATGCCAGTAGCATATTGGGACCTGGGGTCGCGGAAATCAAAAACGTACTTGCGAAAAATACTGCAAACAGATGCCAAGACATCAGCTAACCCCTACTTTGTTATATATAAATGGTTCTTATACGAATAGCCACATTACCAAAAAAAGAAATACCGCCATTAGGACGGTATTTCTTTTGCTTACTCGCATTATATACATATGTTTGGCAGTTTTACAGGCTACTTGACGGTACAACTGTCTAATAGTTTTTGCAAAAAGCCGTCACAACGTTCGATTTCAATCAGTTCTACGTATTCATCCGCTTTGTGCGCCTGCTCAATACTACCAGGACCGCAGATAATCGTTGGAATACCAGCATTGGTAAATTGACCGCCCTCAGTTGCATAAGCCACTTTATGACGCTCGTCATCTCCAGTTAATGCCGCTATCAACGCTTGCAGCTCAGCGCTATCATTGTCGGTCATGGCTGGCACACTTTCTTCTTGCACCAGCTCGATGCCCGTCTCTGGAGCACGGGCTTGCATCTGTGCGCTGAGCTCTGCAACCTTTTCTTGAATGGGTACTAAAATATCGTCTTGCGTCATGTGCGGCAGGTTACGATAGTCAAAGGTGAACTCGCACAAGTTGGGTACAATATTGGTTGCTGTACCGCCTCGTATGGTACCAACGGATAAGGTCGAATAAGGCACATCAAACAGCGCATCATTGTCATCGCGACCGCTTATCTCTTCTGCCAACGTATCCACGTAGCCAATCAAGCGGCTGGCGTAACTGATGGCATTGACCCCTTGCATCGTCAAGGATGAATGCGCGGACTTACCATGCACACGGCAACGATAAACCGCAATGCCTTTATGTGCCACCACCATCGCCATGTTGGTCGGCTCACCAACGATACAATAATCAGGCGTAATACCGCGGACTTTTAAGTCTGCCAGTATGAGTGGCGCGCCCAAACAGCCAACTTCTTCATCAAACGACAATGCCAGATGCAAGGGACGACGTAGTTTTCCACTGTTTGATAATTGCACGGCTTGCGGCAATAGCGTTAAAGCACAAGCGATAAAGCCTTTCATATCACAAGCGCCGCGTCCGTAGAGCTTGTCGCCACGAATCGTTGCAGTAAACGGCTCTGACGTCCAATCTTGACCATCGATTGGCACCACATCCGTATGCCCTGAGAGCACCAGCCCATTATTCAATTGATCAGCGTTTTTACCAGCGGGTACGGTCACAAATAGATTGGCTTTGTTTTTGGCCTCATTAAAAGTCAAATCCACCGCAAGGCCCAATTGCTTACAGTAGGCTTGTACGTCTTCAATAAGTGCCAAGTTTGAATGGCGACTGACCGTATCAAAACCAATCAAACGCGTGAGCCAGTCAAGACTCTGATTGGGATAAGCAGTATCGGACGGGGTTTGACTGTTATCATTACTGTTGTTTGTAGTCATAAAATATCCTTATCACGATATAAGATAAAAAAATTAACTTCTTTGGAGCGCGCGCTGTTGCAATGCTTTTATCTCTTTATCCAAGCCAGCGACAGGGCCTGATACAGGTATATTTGGCGCAATGTCTTGAATAGAAAAAGTATTGATAGGTGATGTGGATTTTACATTTATCTCCATCATCCACTCGGTCAGCTGTTTTGAGGAACTGACGTATGCAATACGCCCAAGACCTGCCCATGCATGAGCTGCTGCACACATTGCACAGTGTTCGCCTGAGGTATACACCACCGCTTTTGCCCTCGCATCAACTGTCATGTGTTGCGCCGCCCATTTTGCTACAGCGATTTCAGGATGATAAGTTGGATCCACCGTGTTAGCGCGGTTACGATCCTCACATAAAACCTGACCGTCGCCATCAACCAACACACTACCAAACGGCTCATCGCCTGCTTCTAGAGCGTCGGCAGCCAGCGCTACGCAGCGGCGCAGATGTGGCATGTCATGATCAGTTATCATCCTCATCTCCCTTTATTCTTTTATCGCAAATTACTATTTTTATTCTATCGTCAATATACGTCAAAAAAAATATAGCGATGCCGAGATAACACTTATAAACACGTTGGCGCACAAAGCACGCAAACTTCGCCTCAGCAAACAGCTATCTGACGTCTATTTTCTATTCTAGCTTGACTATATATAACATCATTTACGATGGATTGTTTTGATTCATGATATCAATAACCGGTGGCATTGGTTTTGGTAATTTGCCTTCTGCTTGTAACTCTTTGGTCGTTTTGGCATTGATGGCAAGCCCAGAGATAAGTGCAATATCTTTGACGGCTTTGCGCTTACGAGTTGCAAAGCTGACAGGTACCATACGTGCAAATTCGTAGAGGTACAAGTAAGACTCTTCACCACCTTCAAAATCTTCGTCATCCTCAAGGCGAATGGCACCAATTTTTGCCAAGTCGGATAGCATCTCGTTTTCCTCACTCGTGAGGCTACAATCGGTAATGCCAAAACCAGTCATAAAACCGTTCGCCCACTGTTTCAACGCTATCACACGCTCGTATAAATCGTGTTCATCATCCGGTATGAGCGGCATATAAGAATAGGCATCATCTTTGTCTTTAAGCTGGAATACAGTGTCCTCTGCTTCTTCTGTCAACAAGGTCAATGCAGCCTCTGGTAGTGACGCAAAGCTCAGCTCCTCAAACACCTTCGCCCATGTTGCTTCATCAGGGGCATTACAAGCTGTCATAAGCCCTGTCATCAAGCCATGTACCTCACTGATAGATACATCAGTCCAGTCGTCAAAAGCGGTCAGCCAAGTATTCCAGCCAGAAATATTGTCATTCATAATAGATATCCTAATGAGTGGTTATTGCTTAAAAAACAGAAAATAGACGCTGTACCCTGTCACTAACAAAAGCGCGCCTAATAAATATAAAAAGGCCAAGCCTAATACGCGTAATTACTTTGTTGATATAGATATTATGCGGTCACCTATGGCATTATTAAACGCAGAGAACAAAATTCATTCACGCTTACTTGTTAAGGATAAAAACTGACTATGTATGATCAACTTAAACTATTAGAAAAAACGATACTCGACATAAAAAAGCAGTATCAGCTTGTCAGTGCTGAACTTAGCAGCCTCAAACAAAATCCCGTCACCAATACCCAAGAGCTGACTGCACTACAAAATAAGCTCAATACGAGCCATACAGAACGCGACGGTGCCAAAAAACAATTGAATGATCTCGACAAGCGCTATCAAAATCTTGCAGAAGCGCATCATATGATTGGTGAAGAGCAAGACAAGCTGCAAAAACAGATCAGCGAATTAAAACAACAAAACAATGAGCTGCAGCAGCATAACAAAGAATTGAAACAGCAGTATCACGATATTAAACAGCAAAATAGTGACTTACAAAAGAAAAATCAATTGGCCGCTGAGCGAACGCAAGTTGTCTTGAAACGCTTGACCCGTATTGACCAAGCAGAAGGTTAGCCAGTCCATTCATCCTAGTAATATCTTATATTACTCATTTTACTGACCAGACATTGTAGGATTTATCATGACCAATAACCACCCTAAATCTTCAGAAGAAAAGCTAGCCACCAACCAAACACGCTCTACTGACCCAAAATCACAAAAGATCGCGGCAACTGGAGCTGGCACCGCAACCGTCTCAGCCCAGTCTAAACCCAATACTAATAATACCCCTGAGCCTCAAATCAAAAAAGTCGATATTTCGATTGCGGGCGTTACTTACCCTATCTATTGTCCTGTACATGAGCAAGAAGAGCTGCGCTCAGCAGTTTTTTATATTAATGACTATGCGCAAGAGCTCAGAAAAGACGCACCCAGTCTCAGTCAAGAAAACCTCTTGGTATTATGCTGCTTAAACTTGTATGAAAAAATTCACGCCAATCAAAGAGATGATGAAGATCGTTTGCAAGAAAGCAGCCGATCTGACGCTTTACTTAATAAAATCCTAAAAGACGCTCAATCCATCTTATAAGCGGACAGTCAGTTTATAAGCAAATAGTCAGTCTCTAACAGATAAGCGCCTAGCTCACGACAGCTAAGCGCTTTTTTTATACTTATACAATCGTCTGGCGCACAAGCGAATCATCTACGCATGGGGATTGTAGACTTTACCAGCATGAAAATCCGCTTGGTGCTCATAATTGCAAAAGAATAATTCTTGATTGGCATCAACAGGATTATCACTAGCGTTAGCGGCAGCTATTGTCGGCTTAGTTTCTAGGACACCGCGATATTCAGCCAAACTGTTACCACAGAAGTTGCACTGCCGCGGTGTGATCACATCACCTTCTTTTGGCATCATGCTCTTGGGAGGACGTGGATACATAAATTTATAGAATGCCCACATTGAAGCCCAGATAACGAGAATGATGATAATAACGGCAAACACGGCAGTGCTCCTTTGACGATGAATAAACGTTTATGAGTAACAGAAATCATTTGATTGACCCTTCTGCAAAACGTCCTAATAGTATAACGTAACCATCAATAAGGATGACAGTATAATGATGAGACCAGTAGAGAGTTTAGCGATTTATCACCTTTACGAGCCGTTTACTGTCATAGTTTACACAAAAAAACTGGCCACAGAGGACCAGTTTCTTTGAAATACCACTTGATGATTAATGCAGCGTTTTTAAAGAATTACAACTGCAACTCACTAATATCCGCCACCGTTAAGAATAACGCACGAACCTGCTTCAATAATGCCAAGCGATTGTTTTTTAGTGCCTCATCTTCGCTATTGACCATGACATTGTCAAAAAACTCGGTCAGTGGCTCATCCAAACTGGCAAGCGTTTGCAATACCTGAGTATAGTCTGCTTGCTCAAGCAATGGCGTAACTGCTGTCTGTGCTTGGCGTACGCTGCCATACAATTTTTGTTCGGCAGGCTCGGTCAACAGCGTATCATCAACCGTATCAGAAACACTTACTTCTGATTTGGCCAATATATTAGCAACGCGTTTGTTAGAATCCGCCAACATCGACGCTTGTGACAGCGTGCTGAATGCTTGAACCGCACGAATACGTTGATCAAAATCAAGCGGCATATGCGGATTAATCGCTTGCACTGCCTGAATAGTATCAACGCTAACGCTTTGCTCTGTATACATCGCACGATAGCGCGAGTTTAAGAATGCCATAACTTGAGTGAAGGTGTCGCCCATTTTGGCAATTTTACTGCCTCCGTTAGTGTCACTATAGCCTTTGATTGCTTGCTCAACCAATGCCACCAGATTGATGGGTAGTTGCTTTTCAATCAAAATACGCAAAATACCAATGGCTGAGCGACGTAAGCTAAACGGATCTTTTGACCCAGTAGGCGCTTGATCAATCGCAAAAATACCGACCAAGGTATCCAAACGGTCTGCTAGAGCTAAACAAATACCAATTGGCGTTTGCGGTAAGACATCACCACTAAACTTAGGCAAATATTGTTCTTCCAAACTGGCGGCAACGGCTTCTGTCTCACCATCCAAACGCGCATAGTATGTACCAGCGATACCCTGCAACTCAGGATATTCGCCTACCAATGAGCTTGCCAAATCGGCTTTGGACAACATAGCAGCACGTACGGCTTCATCAACACTGATGTCGTGACCTTGCTGCTGCAGCAAAGTGGCAATAAACGCAGATAACTTAGCAATACGCTCAGACTTGTCCCAAATTGTACCGAGCTTATCTTGGAATACTCGGGTTTTTAGGCTTTCTGTGAGTGCAAACAGTGGATGCTTTTGATCTTGTAAGAAGAAAAACTCGGCATCAGCCAAACGCGGACGTACGACCTTTTCATTACCTTCGATGATCTGGTTCGGATCTTGAGACCTGATATTGGTAATAAAAATAAAGTACGGTTGCAACTTGCCTGCTTTATCGGTCAAACAAAAATACTTTTGGTCCGCTTGCATGGTCGAGATCAGCGCTTCTTGGGGCACTTGTAAAAAACGTGTCTCAAAGCTTGCTCGTAGGGCAATTGGAAAATCAACCAAGGCCGTTACTTCGTCTAACAAGTCTTGCGGCACGATAGCATCGGAATTAACCTCATCTGCCAATGTTTTGACTTGGTTTTTGATCAGCGTTTGGCGCTTATCAAAGTCTGCCACAACCTTTAAACCCTCTAGCAACGATTCATAATCATTGGCTTGGGCAATGTCATGATAATCAGGACTATGGAAGCGATGACCACGAGTTTGCGCACCTGTTTGGTGGCCTTGGATAATGGCATGAATAACTGCATCATCTTGCATCAACACCGCCCACTGGACGGGACGAACGAACTCATTACGGCTGGCACCCGAGCGCATGCGTTTTGCAATCGGCAGATTATCAAGCGCCGTCTGAAAAATAGTAGGCAATAGCTCTGTTATGGCTTGACCATGGATGGTTTGCTCAAAGCCCACATAATCGCCTTTATCGGTATTAATAGTAATCAGCTCACTAGCCTCAATGCCTAAGCCTTTGGCAAAACCCATGGCAGCACGGGTTGGATTGCCATCACTATCAAACGCGGCTTTGATGGCAGGGCCGCGTTTTTGTTCCGTGCGATCTGGCTGCTTGTCACTAATGCCTTGAATCTGAATCGCCAAACGACGCGGCGCGGCAAATGATTTGATGCTATCGAAGCTGATTTCTGCTTCGCGTAATTGCTCAGTGACGCTCGCTTGTAGCGCGTCACGTAGTGGCTTTAAGCTTTTTGGAGGTAGCTCTTCACACCCCAGTTCAAATAGAATAGTACTCATGGGATGCTCCTATTTATTGTCGTTAGTCGTTTGAGTATTGTTGGCATTTGCAGTGTCTGTCTTTTCTTTTGGCAAATACTTATCGATCGCTTCTTGACGATGGGCTTCATCGGCTAATGGGAAACCAAGTTTGGCACGAGCCTCAACATAACCAAAAGCGACCTTACGGGCGAGCGTACGTACGCGCAAGATAAAGCGCTGACGCTCAGTGACTGAAATCGCACCGCGGGCATCAAGTAAGTTAAAGGCATGTGACGCTTTTAGTACCATCTCATAAGCAGGTAATGGCAAGCCTGCATCAACCAACTTATCCGCTTGTTGCTCATAAAAGTCAAACATCTCACCCATCATTGGCACATCGGCGTGCTCAAAGTTATAGGTCGACTGCTCCACTTCGTTTTGATGAAAAACATCGCCATAAGTGACACGGCCAAACTCGCCATCTGCCCAT
This sequence comes from Psychrobacter alimentarius, assembly GCF_001606025.1. Lineage (NCBI taxonomy): Bacteria > Pseudomonadati > Pseudomonadota > Gammaproteobacteria > Moraxellales > Moraxellaceae > Psychrobacter > Psychrobacter alimentarius. The sequence goes on from NZ_CP014945.1 coordinate 2,780,148, forward strand.
ACCAAATCATAAACGCTATCGACGCCTTGTACATACATCGCTAGGCGCTCAAGACCGTAAGTAATCTCGCCTGTGACAGGGAAACACTCAATGCCGCCGACTTGCTGGAAATACGTAAACTGAGTCACTTCCATACCGTTTAGCCAAATCTCCCAACCAAGACCCCACGCCCCAAGCGTTGGCGACTCCCAGTTGTCTTCAACGAAACGGACATCATGCACCAATGGATCAATACCAATGGCTCTCAATGAATCCAAATACAGCTCTTGAATATTAGGCGGATTGGGCTTGAGTACCACTTGAAACTGATAATAATGCTGTAGACGGTTTGGGTTATCACCATAGCGACCATCGGTTGGGCGACGTGATGGCTGCACATAAGCGGCGTTCCAGCGCTCAGGACCTAATGAGCGCAAAAACGTCGCCGTATGAAAAGTACCGGCACCGACTTCCATGTCATAGGGCTGCAAAATCACACAGCCTTTATCAGCCCAAAAATTCTGTAACGTTAGAATTAAATCTTGAAAGGTCATCGGTTGAGGGTCTTTGTCTTGTATCATTGGGGTTGTCGCTTCGGATGTCATAGTTTGGGTTTTCATAGTAAAGCCACTGTGGAATGAGTATGATTAAATAAACCGTTGATAGCATTCGTATCGCCTATTTAGCAACGACTCTATTTGCCTGCTCACCTTACTAAAAATTGACTGTTTTATCCATATTTACGTCAACTAAATTTGCATTGTATCCATAAATGTTTATTTATGAGCTCGATTTGCCGTAATAAACTGATGTTGAGGTCATCAAAAGTCACAAACAAAAAAATACCCAAATGCGTGAGCATCTGGGCAGGAGGAAAAGTCTATCGCTGGTATCCTGATGAGTCAGGCTTTTTGTTTTTTGGAGTCTAACCTTGGTATCACTTTGTTTATCAATTGGTCGTACTATTTAACTGGTCTTACCTAACTGGTTTTGAGGTGCTTATAGTAAATCTATTTTTATAATAAATTTGCCTTATTATTGGTAAGACTGACTATTGGCCTTTGGCATAATGATCCACAATATGATATAGATCAAAATCCCAGGTACTGCCGCACTTAGTGAAGATATAACCACAAACAGCAATCTTACCCAAGTGGGTGACCAGCCTGCATATTCTGCTATACCGCCCATAACACCAGCGATCATCTTATTGTTCTGAGAACGATGTAATTTTGCTAACTTAGCCAAACCAAATACCTCTCTATAAATTATATTTTGTGACTTATATTTTTTTAATTTTATCCATTTAGGATTTATGTTGAATCTTAAAAATAGTTAATCTGCTTAACTTATGAATAATTATATCAATCATTTTTTATTTATCTGTTGATAGTATAGAAGTCCTTTGTGAGTTTATGATACTCAAACTTGCTTCAACCTATCATATAGCCTCATAAACCCCTGATTTTAAATAATTATTTCAAAATGTTTCAGCTAAAGGTTTGTTTCTCAAATCTTACCATCTTACAAATTACTCTCTATTATTCACAAGCCAAATCCAACACATGGCTCTCGTTTTAATGCGCTATGAGTCCATAAAAACATCATAGCCTAACTGCTTATTTGGTTATAAAAAAACTTCTCTGATAAAGACAAAATTTAAGTCATATTTACAATAACCTACCTGTAAATCCCCTCGAACCTTTATACCATGCTGTTAAACAGCGTAAACCAAATAATTTATTAATAATATCGATAATAATAAGGCTATATAAGCCTAGAGTGAGGATAATTATGTATGATACTGGATTGATGATTGGACAATTTGAGCCACTGCATTTAGGACACATGCGCAGCATACTAGAGGCATCAGGGCAGGCAAAAACCTTGCATATTGTCATTACGACAACCCCCTCTCCTCATCCAGATTTTAACATCACCTTGCAGGACAAAGCACGCTGGCTACAGATGGCTTGCGCAGATTTGCCATTTATTCAGATTCACACTACAGATGAGATCGAACTGCCCTGTCATGAGCATTTTGCTAATAGTAGCTTTGATACAGCGACTAGCAGTACTCAGTTGCAACACTTACTCGACACATTGTCCTTACCCATAGAGACCGCATTGTTTTTGGCGGACAACCATCCATTGGTTCATAGTCCAACACAGCAGCAAGCACCACTAGCAATGAAGATTGTTGCTACGTCAGCACAACCTGAGTTTGACACTCTCGCTATTGCCCAAAATCCTATTGCACATTGGTCAGCACTGCACCCACAAGTGTGCGGTGACTACACAAAAACCATCGCCATCGTTGGCGGCGAAAGCTCCGGCAAAACCACATTGGTACATAAACTGGCCAATCATTATGGTGCCAGCTTTGCGCTTGAGATGGGTCGCCTGTATGTCGGTACGGATTTGGGTGGTAGTGAGGTTGGATTGCAGTACAGTGACTATGCCCCTATTGTGCTCAATCATGCCCAAGCCATTAGAGAAGCAAAATCCTGTGCGACGGCACCTGTTACCATCGTTGACACGGATTTTGTGACCACACAAGCTTTCTGTGAAGAGTATGAAGGTCGTACTCATCCGTTTGTGGCCGCTTGTATTGATGAGTTCCGTTTAGACCATACCATTATGCTTGACAACAATACGCCATGGATTGACGATGGCATGCGCTCTTTGGGTACACCCGAGGCGCGAGGACGCTTTGAGCAGCGCTTAGTAGACATCTTTGCGCGTCATGATATCGCGCCGCACATGATCGACCAGCCCGATTATGATGCGCGCTACCAGCAAGCGTTGCTGTTTATTGATCAGCATATCTATGGTAAAAAACCATAAAATATATTCGACCAGACAATCAATTAAAAATATAACAGGTCATAGATAATTGGTTACTACTGATATCTCTCATTTTTATATGATTTCATCAGTATTAGGCAATCATCGACATTCATTTTTAGGGAAGAGCGCTATGCTTATTCAGTTATTGGACAACATCACTGGCAAATGGGCCATGCAATGGATTGTTATTTGGTTCATTTGCGGTGTTATTGCTTTGTCCGCAGGATTTTGGCTCACCACCGACCACACCACACTTGATATGTTCTATTTGGGCGTCTCTTTTGTCGGGTTGGTCTGCGTGGTCTCGCTGTCGTTTCGCAAAAATGTCATGGGTAATGGTCTTGGGATGGCAGCCACGGCAGGCGAAGTGGTGGTACAAGCCACCTCAGGCGCAGTTGGTTTAATGCTCGCCCCTTTGTTTAACTTTTTTACCCACGTTTATGGGATTTTTTATTGGTCCAAACACACCGATCCTGACGGTGACATGATACCCAAATCTGCCAACAAAGCAGTTTGGTTAATCACCGCTGTGTTTATTATTCTTGGTCTGGCGCTTTTCCCAACCGTAAATAGCTTATTGGCGAGCTACGGCTATGCGGTGGTCGAGGACGATAACAGTAAATTTTTAGGATTTATTTCTTTTTTCTGGATCAATGTGATTGCGTTTGTGCTTTCAATCACAGCACAGGCCGCGATGATTTTGCGCTATTCGTTTAACTGGTGGTTATGGATCATCGTGAATTTTGTTTGGCTTATCGTCAACCTCATGTCTGGCAATTATATTTTTGCCATTCAAACTATGATTTATCAAATCAACGCCTTCATCGGTCTTTATGAATGGCAGCGCAGCGAACAGAGTTAAAGGTTTAATTAGAGAAAAACGCGTTTGGATTTGAGTAGCAAGTTGAGCGGTACAGCTAGATTTGACTGTGCCGTCTACTAGATAAAATGGCAGACATACTCAATTAATGCTACAACTGATACCAAGGACTGTTTGATTACCGACATGGTAATCAATATCTGTCCATCATATCAATGGCTAACAAGGAGGTTAGTATGTCTCGCAATCGTCAACAACGAGTGTCTAAACGCACACTTGAACAGTGGCTCAGTGAGTACGCAGTCAGTCATCAAAACTTAGTCAACAAAAAAATCCATTGGCTGTGTGTTCCCACCATCTTTGTCAGTTTGTTGGGTATGGGTATGTCGCTTTCGGTTTGGTTCACCTTAGTCCTAAGTGCCTTAGTACTCTTGTTTTATATGCGCTTATCCACGCCGCTTTTTTTAGCGATGGGTATGTTTATCTTAATTTGTCTATCAGTGATGGCATTACTACCCTGGGGATTTAAAGTCTGGGCAGGTATTTTTATCGTGGCTTGGATTGGACAGTTTATTGGTCATAAAATTGAAGGTAAGAAGCCTTCATTCTTTGAAGATTTACAGTTCTTATTGATTGGTCCTGCATGGGTCGCCAATAGCTTGATGCGCTCCAAACCGTAGTTATTGTTGGTTGCTAGATAAAAAAAAGCGCCACTCAACCATTGAGCGACGCTTTTTTTATATCAATCTGTTTTATTACGCACCAAATACTTTTAGACGTTCTTCAACAGGTTTGAATGATTTGTCGCCTGCTGGTTGCTCAATACCGCCAAATACCATTTGTGCTTTCAATTCCCAGTTTTCATCAACGTTCCAAGCATTAGCCACTCTTTCATCGATGACAGGATTGTAATGCTGTAAATTCGCGCCGACTTCGATACTGGCCAATGCTGTCCAGATCACATACTGATGCATAGCATTGGTTTGCGTCGACCAAATTGGGAAGTTTTCTGCATAAAGCGGCGCCGCTTCTTGCATGCCTCTGACAACCGCTTGATCCTCAAAAAACAAGACCGTACCAGCGCCGTTTCTAAAACCAGCAATTTTTTCTTTGGTTGATTTGAATGCCTCTTCATTACCAACGATGACACGTAACGTCTCTTCTGTCATGTCCCATAGTTTATTATGGTCATCGCCAAACAAAACAATGATACGCGTTGATTGTGAGTTGAACGATGATGGTGTGTGCAAAATAGCGTGCTCAACCACCTGAACGACCTCTTCATTAGACACTGGTAGTTGATCATTTAACGCATAGATTGAGCGACGTTTTTCAGCCAATTGCTGTAATGTTTTTAAATCTGACATAGTACTTCTCCACATTGTTGATATAAATCTGGTTAATCAATAGGACTAACACGTTACTTTAAAACGGTACTTTCGACTTTCTTCATTTGTAATTCGACTTTCTTCATTTGTAATTTGCTTCATTATGGGAGTAATTGACCCAAACCCATATTTCTTTTTTGTAAAAAAACTTAACCAAACAGGAATATGAGAAAGTTAAATTAACAAATGCAATTTACGATACTACTTTGTAATACTACCCTTTGAAGCCTTTAGGCAGTTTTGGTGAAGGTAGACGCTTCATCATAGAATCCACCTCTCCGAACCGCTCATGACCATTATTCCAGTCAATAATAGACTGTTCGAGCTCTTGCTTGTTATCGGCTACAAAGTTCCACCATAGAAGCACTTTATTGTTGAGTGGCTCACCACCGATAAACATCAACCGGGTGCCTTTTTTTGCCGACAGTCTGATACTGCGATTATTAGCCACATCCGAATCGTGAAAGCGAAACAATTGATCTTTTTCGCATACTTTGCCTTCAGATTCGATCTGCCCTTCTGTGACCAAGATACCATACTCAAAGCCGTGTTCTAGATTGAGCGTGACGTCACTATCTTCCAAAAACCTCACATCAATGCCGATCATTTTTGAGTACTGTATGGTCGGTGCTTGATAATGCTCCCCTGTCACACTGACATAACTGCCTGTGGTGAGGATCATCTCGGCACCACCCTCACGCCACGTAGGCAATTTGGGATAATGATGGAAGCTACGCTTGATTTTTTGATCGGTTGGTAGCGCAATCCATAGCTGCACCATACTCAGACCTCGCGCGGCATCTGGTGAGCCACCCGTGTCTGGAAAGACGCTTTGCTCGGTATGGCTGATGCCTTGCGTCAATCCTGTACCTGCGGTCATAACATTGACTTGGTTTTTGGTGATGACTTGCTCATTTCCCAAACTGTCTTTGTGCAGTACTTCGCCATTTAGCATCCAACTAAAGGTTTGCAAATTAATATGCGGGTGACGACCCACTTGCATACCTAACTCATCATCACCAAACTCAGCAGGACCAGCATGATCCAAAAAGCACCAAGCACCAATTGGTTGATTGCCTTTATTGGGTAATAATCGAGCAATAGGGATACCACCAACACTTGCCAACCTTGGCTCTAAGTTTTTAATTGTCATTATTCACCTCTCAATATGCAATGAGTATTTGCGTCATAGTGCTTAATTAATAGTGCTCAAATGACCTTTAATAAACGACGGCGCTAGCGTTTTGATACAACCAACCTAGAACGACATCGGCATATCCATGACCAAGACCTTGGCATCTTCTTCTACTTCCATGGTGAAGTCGACAGTATCTGAAATACCAAGACCATCGCGGGTGTTCAAAGTCTGACCATTGACCACTACCTTACCACTGATGACAAAAATATAAGCACCGTTATTTGCATCCTTTATGTGATAAGTCCGCGTCACGCCTTTATCGAAATCACCCATGCTGAACCAAGCGTTTTGATGAATCCACACACCAGCATCATCCGCATTCGGTGACAAAACTTGGTTAAACTCGTTTGGTTGCATGATGTCATCCATACGGATCTGCTGATAACGAGGATTGACGTTCATTTTGTTAGGGATGACCCAAATCTGTAAAAACTTCACAGGTTCGTTGGCATCGCCATTCATTTCACTATGAGTAATGCCTGTACCTGCTGACATCACTTGGATTTCGCCTGTCTCAATAATGCCTTCATTGCCGATATTGTCACCATGACCAAGCTTGCCAGACAATGGAATACTGATGATTTCCATGTCGCGGTGTGAATGCTTACCGAAGCCTTGACCACCGATGACAAAATCATCATTAATGACACGTAAAACCCCAAAACCCATACGTGCAGGATTGTGATAATTGGCAAAGCTAAAGGTGTGCTTGCTTTTAAGCCAGCCATGATTAGCATCGCCACGAGAATCTGCTGCATGATAGATATTTTTCATAATATATCCTTATTTATCAGTAATTTAATCTTATATGACAATTCATTAATGACCTTGCCTAAACAATGAACCTATTATAATTGTTGAGCACAGGCAGATAAATAAGCATTAATGCAAATAACTATTCTTATTTTTAGAACAATGTGTCTATGCATAACGTCATATAATCATAATGAGCAATCAGTATACGCAGTTATCACGCCTAATTAGGTCGCTAAAGGGTTAGCTAGCTCTTATCTATACACTTAATCTAATCTACATAAAGGAATATAACTATGCCGAATGAATTGAACCATGAGCTGATAGACAATACAGCACAAAAGCGTTTCGAGATTCACGTTGATGGATATCTCGCCTTCGAAGATTATGATTTTTTTACCACCAGTCAGGGCGAAAAAGGCATTGCCTATCTTCATACTGAGGTTGCAAAGGAGCTTAGCGGGCAAGGCATCGCAGGTTATCTGGTTAAGTCCATCTTAGACGAAGCAGCAGCTAAACATTTAAGGGTGGGACCTATTTGTCCGTATGTCAGAGCCTACATCGACAAGCATCCACAATATCAAGACAATTCTGTCTTTCATAACGCCGCTCCTTAATCTAACTATTTAAGAGACAAAAAAACGCCGTATCTTTGCGACACGGCGTTTTTTTAAAAGGATGCTATTTAACCCTTAATTTTGTCTTTTAACTGATTGAATCATGGAACGCCCTAGCCAACATGGCTCAAAAATGCTTCATCACGTGCCAAGACAGCCAAATACAGTACTGGTAATACGAATAATCCCACTGCCCAAAAGCTCAGCTCAAAATACAAAAGCGCGCCGACCAATGCGCCAATCAAAAAGCTAAATACCAATGCTGAGCTATGACCCAGCTTTTTGGCATTTTCAGGTGTGCGATTGTTAACATAATCGGTCAAATTGATACCAAGCTGCGTGGTATTACCTGTCATTAGCACCGTTGGACTCATATGTTTGATCAGTGTCTTACTTGCCGTATTGCGTATGGCAAGGGCAATCAGACCCAACCCACCTGTGAGTGCGACTGTAAGACTACCCGCCCCTACAAAAGGTTGATAATACAAACCTGCGATCATAAATGCGGTCAAAAAAAAGGCTTCGGCAAGAAACAGATGACTTAATATCAGTTTTCGTTTTTTACTCTTATCAATAAAAGTCTTGGTCAGCATTACGGTCAATACAAATAACGGCAAGGCCGCCAACTTAATCCATAAGCCATCCTCACCTTTGACCAGTCCACTCCCTGCCATCACCAAGTTCCCTGTGACATGTGCCGTAAAAAACCCAAATAAGGCGATAAAACCAATGGTATCAATCGCACCGCCAACGATGGTCAATAGCACAGGCGCTTGGTAGCGTTGCCAAAAACTTGGTGGCAACGCCTCGTTACCTTTGCTATATGGACTATTATTATTTTGGTCAGATATTGAGTTAGGCATCATTACTTCCTACGAATGCAACCAAATCATTAACGAATTTTTGCAGATATTGTTGGGTTCGTTCAGTGACGCTACCATCGTCGTTTAAGCTTTCAGTCGCGCGGCTCAGATACACTTCTGGGTGAATCATCATTTTTGCAGATAACATTTGCATGCTTTTATGTACATCAAGCCCGCTATTGATACCCCCATAATTGCTTGGCGACGCTGTCATGACGGCTACCTTTTTATCGCGCCAAACACTGTCTTTATACGGACGAGAAGCAATATCAATCACGTTCTTGAGTGCGGCGGGCATCGTACGATTGTGCTCTGGTGTGACAATCAATACCGCATCAGCGGCTTTTAATTGCTGACGAACATGCTCATAGCTGTCTATCGTTGTATCATCATAATCTTGATTATAAAGCGGCAAATCTGCAATATGCACCTCTTCAACCATGACATTCTTTGGCATTTGCGATGCAATATATGCTGCAAACTTGCGATTGATTGACGCTTTGCGCAAGCTGCCGATTATTAGGGCAATCTTCATTGGTGTGCTCATGATGACTCCTTATATAGGATGATAAAACGCTTGTTGCATTGTTTGAGGATCACTATAGTCAATCCACTATAAAATAAATACAGCGCTGCCAGCATCATATTTTCTTGCTTGCTGCGCCTTCGCAGACAGAGGCTACGAAAATATATCGTTGGCAATAGATTATGATTGTCGTATCTTTTTTATTTAGGATTACTATACTGAGCTTTTGCGAGCATGGCTATTATCTATCGAGTAAGCACCTGGGCCATGAGCAAAAATCATCAGAAAACCACCTGCTATGGCAATGTTTTTCATAAACGGATTCATCTGTGAGGCATCAATCCAGAACTGATGAAACAAAAGCGCTGAGACAATATTAAATCCAACAAACAACACCGCAATCAGACGCGCTTTAAATCCAAGCAAAATCGCAATACCACCGAATAGCTCAAGCGCAATGACTAATGGTAATAGCATACCCGGTACACCCATTGACTCCATATAGCCTTGAGTTGCTGCATATCCTGTTATCTTATTAAAACCTGAAAAAATAAAAATCATTGATAAAAGCAGACGACCAATGGGGGCACTCAATGATTGTAATTTGTCCATTATGATTCTCCAAAAATAGTGTTGATGAGATATTGTGTTAAGAATGATGGCATTATAAGCGTTGACTATAAATGGATAAACAGCAATAATTATAAATGTATGTTCTCAATTTTAGAACAATGGTGAGGCGATCAAGATGGGGCAGTTAGAAGATATGGCGATGTTCGTGCGCATCGTGGAAGCAGGGAGTATTACTAAAGCGGCTGAACAATTAAATATTGCCAAATCTGCCGTCAGTCGCCGTCTCAAAGAGTTAGAAACGCGTTTAGGCAGTCAGCTTATTAGCAGAACCACGCGGCAATCTCACCTGACTCAAGCGGGTGAGCAGTATTACCAAAAAGTGAACAATATCTTAAGTGCCGTTGATGCGCTGAACGAGCAAACCAGTGGCGCACCCACACGTGTTGAGGGCACGCTGAAGATAACCGCACCTTTGACCTTTGGCCTTATGCATCTGAACGATGTGATTGATGAATACGCCAGCCAGCATCCTAATCTGGATTTTGAGCTGGATTTTTCGGATCGGCATGTTGACCTGATTGAAGAAGGGTATGAATTGGCCATCCGTATCAAAAAGTTGCAAGATTCTAGCTACCAAGCCAAGCGTCTTGCATTGATTCGTTACGCGCTTTGCGCCAGCCCCGATTATTTAAAAAGGATGGGGACACCTGAGACCCTAGAAGCGTTAGACAATCATGAGTTTTTGCAATATGGTCTGGGCAAGACCAGCAATCTTGAGCTAACGGATGCACAAGGGAAAAAGCATAACCATACGATTCATGCCAAAATCAAAGCCACCAATGGTGAGTTTTTGGTTGATTTGGCAGTAAAAGGGCACGGTATTACATTTATACCAACCTTTATCGCTTATCAAAGATTGGCACGTGGCGAGCTGGTGCCTATTCTCCAGCAGTACCAGCTGCCGACACTCAATGCCTATGCCGTTTATCCAAAAAACCGGTTTTTATCGCAGCGTTGCCGTTATTTGATTGACTCTATTGCTGAGCGTTTCGGTGACAATCCATACTGGGATGATTTTTGATGCGCGAGTTGAGCATGTCACACTAGCCTCAGTGAGGACGCTACTCGCTAATAGCAGCGATTTCACCCATCAGTTTTTTGGTTTTATATCTGGCTTCTGCCAAAGTCATTCTGTTTTGTGCAACCACCGTCAATACACATGGCTTGCCGATATAGTCTGTTTTGACAAATAAAATGTTGCCAGAAGTCGCTTCAACGATCGTGATGTCGCATTTGCCTTGCTTCATTTGCGTTGCAGATGAATCACTGAGAGCAGACAGCGTACTACTCATCGCTGCAAACTTATCGGCTTGATTCCTCAGATCGCTGATAGAAAAGCAGCTGATAGGAAACCCATCTGTCGTACAAAGGCTTGCCAATATGATTTCTCTGTTGGCTTCACATAACGCTTTCATGTGACGTAACAATGCGATTTTTGCAGGTGATTTTTCGTTTGGTGTAGTCATATCGAACATCAATCTTGGTTGTTAAGAGTATTAAATAAAGACAGAAGAGACACAGCGGACTCTTTGCTTCTAGGATCTGTATTGATCACGGGCGCAACCACATTATGCTGCATCAGCATCACTCTAATTTCTTGACCCAGCGCGATGACGCTTTGCTTGTCCGCACCTTCACAATGGGTGATACCTACAATACAAGTGGTTTGGTTTTTTTCTGGCGCAAAAAAATGCAGTAACTTGTCTAAATTGGCATAGTCAGGCGTCTCACCATGCTTGATCAAAATGAGCAATCCCCATAGCGATTGATTGACAAACTCCCACAAAAAAGAAAACCGCTCTTGACCTGGCACACCATAAATACCCAAAGCCATATCCTCAGAAAGAGTGATTCGCCCGTAATCAATACCCACTGTGGTGAACTCTTTACCAATATCGATACTGGATTTCGCTTCTGTTTCAATAGGACTGATCTCACTGAGTGTCTTGACCAGCTGCGTCTTTCCGGCACCTACCTCACCAATGATAGCTAGCTTTTGATAATTCAATTTTTTACCTCATCCCTAAGAATTTTTTGATGGCACCATAAAATTTATTAGGCTTTTTTTCAACAACGATTTGTTCTTTCACTGGCTCTGATTCAGTAATACTCAATAAGCCCGACTGGTCAAATGCTCTGATCATTTGTGTGACTTCATGTGGCGCTCCAAATTCACCACTATTAGCCAATGCATTGAATGGATAAGGTTTTTTGGTCAATTTAATGCACAGATTCATCACCAATTGAGGCTGACTGACTGTGTTCAAATCAGGCCAAGCCAACAATCTAAGATCTTTATCTTCATAATGTTTTTCAAGCACAGCGTCAGATTGCTTTATGTCGATAAAGGGTTGAATACGACTTTTTTGATAGTCATCAAAACCTGTCAAGACCGACATATGGTTTTCAACGAAAGTATTGAGCAAAGCATTTTGATCGACAAAATCAAAGACATTAACCGCCCAACTGTCAAAGCTACGTTTCTCCACAGGCCCATCAAGAAAAACCCAAAGATCTTCATGTCTAGGATCGGCTGCTATTTTGGCCATCAACTTGTCAACTTCAGCATAAGGCCCTTCAATTATTTGCAGATACTGCCCTTCTCGATACGAGATAATGCCAGTAATTTGCGATTGTGGATTATGCTTGCGAGAGACGCTGATGATGTCTGATAATCCAGTAGGCATACGAACGCTACGATCACTTGTAGGTGTTCTGCTGATATATGCAATACATTTCATTTTGCCACCAATTAATAAGACATTTAAAGCGTAACCAAACGGCGATAGCTGTCCACAGTCAGGTCATTGTCATGCATGATAGATACATGACAAATAGACCCTTATTGCTGCTTTTATTTGAGAATAATCAGGAGTACTCGTTAGACAGACCCGTCATGAGCTTAAACAATGTCCAGCAGATTATACTTCTAGTTTATTTTCTACTGCTTGTACTTTACGACGTGCTAGCGCTAAGTTCGCTTTGGCTTTATCAAGTACCAAGTAAATGAACAAATCTTCGTGCTTGGCTGTTGGACGAATGATGTGTAATTGAGACTCTAGTGTAATCAACATGTCTTCAATTTCGCCTTTGATATCTAGCGACTTCATAGTAGCTACTTTTGCTTTTACCACTTGTGAGTTACCTGCTGCTGCCAACTCTAAGTCAACACCGCCGCCAGTCATACCTAATACCATACCTGACATATAGTCAACAATGCAGCCGCCCATCGCGCCATCAAGAGTCATCAATTCTTCTAAAGCTTCGTTAATATTTGACATAACTTTCCTATTAGTGGGTTTGTATTTGAATAAAATTTTTGTTGTAAGAATACGCTCATTTTTCACTATTTTTACATGGCACTGAACAAATAAATCCTGCAAGTATTTGTTAGATATTCTTAAAAGTATTACTGCAAATTTAAGCAAGTTATAATAGTGAAATAATCTTATTCAATTGTTTTTTTTGGTACAAAAAATATATCGTACACGTAAATAAAACGTATTCATTGTAGCTGCGGTCATTATATTGTATTTAATAGAGTAAAAGCGGAAGGGTCATGACCACTCATGAACAAATAACAACCATTGAGTAGGAAACTTACGAGTATCTTCAGTAATGACTTAGATTTACCCCATACAAAGCAAATTTTTGAGGTTGAAAAAAGACTGCTTTTCAAACCATATCATATGAACAGTGATAGGAAATTATGAGGTACTGAAACACAAAAAAAGGTTATGAATAATTATTCACTGCTTGTAAAAAAAGCACTCATTAACCGTTTGAATGATGATCAAATTGGTCGTGTGATTCATAATTTTTGAGGATAAAATACAAAGGTAGCGGTCTACAGAAATGACTTTATTTCTATGAGGTGTATAAGGCTTATATTTACCTAAAACTGATACGTTGAGTTTTTAGAGAAAAGATAGAATTAAACAAGATCACTGAATAGAGGAACGAAACTTAAAAAATGCTGATGAACATGGTAATGTGAGAATAACTTAGAGAGGTTAAGCAAGATATTGTGACGTTAGTTTTATAATAATTCAGCAGACTCAATTAAATTTTACACAAAAAAAAATCCTCATTTCTAATATAAGAAATGAGGATTTTAGTGCTTTTTCAAGCCATATTTGGAGCGGGAAAAGAGATTCGAACTCTCGACCCCAACCTTGGCAAGGTTATGCTCTACCACTGAGCTATTCCCGCTTATTATCAAATCATAGTGTTTTTAACAACTACTACGTCTCGATAGGCTGGCTATTCTATCAAATATTCTGAGGGTGTCAACACCTTTTTTAAAATTAATTTAAAATATTTTGGCTTTTATTGCCGCTTTATATGAGTATCCAGCATAACCCATTGATTTAATGACACCTATTATCACCTAGGCATTCTATTATTATTTTATCCGAACGCTAAGGTTAACGCTCAATTGTATCTCATTATTTAAACCTAAAGGTTTTCTCAGACATTACTTGATGCTTCCGTTTCATCAACCCTTTCGATAAACATAAAAAAGACCGCATTTTGATTAAGTTCTTATCCGTCACTTACAATCCTATGGTGCGTTGTTACTATTCCTGCCTTGGATTTGGCTTGTTAACATTATTATACTCATGGGCAATAGCGGTTGAGGTAAAATTTTACCGTATCGGTAGATTGATAAGAGCAAGTAAAACATTAATAAAAGACTGCCTTTTTATCTACTGCCTGTATCGCCCTTTTGTCTAACTTATTTTATTATTTATAGCGAGGATTCTTATCATGAAAAAATTACTAACCACCACTGTGATGGCCGCTTCATTGTCGGCACTGACATTGACAGGTTGTTCAAGCACAACCAGTACTGGCGCTGTGGGCGTTGATCGCCAGCAGCTACTTTTGGTCTCAAGTGAGCAAGTATTGCAACTATCAGCACAAAGCTATGCCAAGACGATACAAGAAGCCAGAGCAAAGCGTGTACTCGATACCAACACCGCCCAGCTAAATCGTTTGAAAAACATCGCCAATCGTTTGGTCGGTCAAGTTGGTGTCTATCGTCCAGATGCTGCAAAATGGCAATGGGAAGTACATACCATTAAGTCCAATGAGCTAAACGCGTTCGTATTGCCAGGCGGTAAGATCATGTTCTATTCAGGCATCATTGATCGCTTGAATCTGACTGATGATGAGATTGCAGCCATTATGGGCCATGAGATGTCGCACGCGTTACGTGAGCACTCACGTGAGCGTCTGTCACGCCAATACGCCACACAGACAGGTATCGGTGTCGCAGCCAGTATCTTTGGTTTGTCGCAAGGTCAAGCTGATCTGGCCAATGTCGCCGGTGACTTAGGGTTAAGTCGTCCTCACAGCCGTACACAAGAAGCGGAAGCAGACCAAATCGGTCTAGAGCTAATGGCACGTGCAGGCTACAACCCACAAGCGGCTGTAACCTTATGGCAAAAAATGCAGCGTGCCAGCCAAGGCGAGCCACCAGAGTTCTTAAGCACTCACCCTGCCAGCAGCAACCGTATCGCCAGCTTGCAGTCACTCATGCCTAAGGTGATGCCGTTATACCAAAAGGCACGTCGTTAATCGACATCCTTAAAAATTGTTAAATAATGCTAGCAGAGCGCCATTTATAGAGGGTGCTCTGCTTTTTTATGTCTTGTATGCACGCTTAGGTATCTGACGGAGGTGACAACGACTCCTAATACTTATGACGTCTGCTATAATAACTGACATATATCAATCACAGATTGTCTAACCTCATTTAGCAAACTATCTTGAAGGACCATTATGAGTAACACTCCAACTGCCGATGCCCTTGACGCTGAGCTACAAGCGTTGCAACCACAACATCTAGAGCTGGTCAATGAATCTATGAGTCATGCTGGTTATTTTGAAGGTAAAGAGAGTCACTTTAAGCTGACTGTGGTTAGTGAGGCTTTTGAAGGCAAACGTTTGGTTGCCCGCCATCAGTTAGTATATGAATTAGTGAATGCCCTTTTGACATCACAAGGTGGTAATGTACATGCCTTGGCTATCCATGCCTATACACCGACAGAGTGGCAAGGTCAGAGCCCTACTAGTCCATTATGCGCCGGACAAAACAAAGTTTAAAGAAAGCTTGAAAACGGTGTTTTAATCACATAGTCCTAAGACATTATAGCCACGCTTGAACACCATATTTTTAGAGGAAGTCCTATCCAATGAAACATTTACACATGCTCATGGCAGTACTGGCCATTGTGTTGTTTTTATATCAAAGCGCTTTGGTCTTGGGTGCCAACAGACAAGCGCCGCGAGCAATCAAGATTGCCAATCATATTGTCTATGCGCTCGTTATTGTCTCAGGGGCAGTCATGCTCATGCAGCTGATGAGTGTCAATGCACCCATACAGTGGGTGTTTGCCAAAATCGTTTTACTTATTGCGGCGATTAGCGCTAGTGTAAAAGCCTTTAACCCTCATGCTACCTCTGGTCAAAGAAAAACAGGCATTCTCATTGCTGCTGTGGCATATATCGGAATCGTGATATTAGCCTTTATCAAGCCTGAAAACTTATTTTGATAATCAAACAGTATTTTGAAAATGAGATAGTACAAAGCGGCACAAATCGTCACACTGATAGAATTGAAAACCACTGAGTAATCGATATATTCTCAATGTCTTAATCACATCATTTTTGCTGTCTTAACTGAATGCAACTACACATGAAGCCTAATGGAGGCGCTATGAAAACTCTTACTACAGGGGCATTACTGGCAATAGCTGGCGTTTTCGGTCTCTCAGGCTGTGCGTCTACAGGCAATGTCACGCCCCAATATGTACCACCTAGTACGTATCAAAATTATGATTGTCAAGCATTGAATCAAGAATACACTCGCGTCAATCGCTATGTAGCGGATGCAAACAATGAGCGCTCAACGCTATCGACGTCAGGTGTCGGTGTTGGGGTATCGGCGGGACGTTGGGGTATTTCACCCAATATCAGCTTTGGCGTTGGCAAAAGCAACGACACCAAAGCTCGCGATGTCAAACTATCAAGACTATATGGTGAGCGCGATGCAATCGTTCAATCTGCTCGTATTCAACGTTGTAGCTTTGCCAATGGCATTAAGATTTATGGTGAATAATTGCTATAATCATGTAGCCCTCTAGCGTCGTTTTTCCATAGGGTTTCAAACGCTATTAGCTATTATTACCGCAGAACCAATATATAAAAAGCCAATACAGTGATTGTGTATTGGCTTTTTTAATGGATACTGTCTACGCTCATAGTACTTATAGTATTCAGGCTTATAAGGATGAATGTAGCGCTAAGTCCTGAGACTGCGTACCCATTGGACGATTTGATCACTAGGCAGGGCACCTGACTGTCGTGCGACTTCTTTACCATGTTTAAAAGCAACCATGGTTGGCAAGCTACGAATATTATAAGGTGCGGCGGCTTGCTCATATTTATCGGTTTGTATTTTAGCAAAGACCACTTGCGGCAATTGGCTGGCAGCGGCTTTGAACTGCGGTGCCATCATAAGACAAGGTTGACACCAGCTTGCCCAAAAATCAACGATGGTCAGTACCTCATTTTTTTGAATAATCTTATTAACCGTTTGTGCATTCAACTCGTGAGGATTACCTGTCAGTAAGGGTTGACCACATTTACCACAATTTGGTGTTGCACTGAGTCTTGCCATAGGTACACGATTGGTTGCTTGGCAATGTGGACATACCAAATGCACGTTTTGTTCACTCATTGAGGGTTTCTCCTACAAATATAATGGCTATTGACTCCGAACGTCCTATCAAAGGGCGTTGAGTGGTACTTTTAGATAACGCACACCATTGGCTTCTGGATCTGGTAAGTGACCTGCATCAATATTGACTTGTACCGCTGGAATAATTAAGCGAGGCATCTCCAAAGTCGCATCGCGGCGCTCACGCATCTGCACAAACTCTGCTTCATTGATACCGTCTTTGACATGAATATTTCCCAGTTTTTGCGCAGCGACTGTGGTCGTCGGACAGTGCTTACGACCTGCACTTGGATAGTCATGACACAGATATATTATCGTATCATCTGGCAGTGCCAATAGTTTTTGGATGGATTGATATAGGGTTTTGGCATCACCGCCTGGAAAATCACAACGAGCCGTCCCTACGTCAGGAGCAAATAAAGTGTCTCCGACGAAGACCACAGTTTTTTCTTCATCAGCCGCTATATAAGCAGTATCAGCCTGTGTATGCCCAGGCACATGCATCACTGTGATGAGGATATCACCAACCTTCAATGTATCACCATCATTGGTCAAAATATCAAATTGGCTCGCATCGGTACGAAAACTGGTATCAAAATTAAAAATTTTCTTGAATGTTTTTTGCACTTCAGTGATATGCTGACCGATGACCAGTTGCCCACCGAGCGCCTCTTTGACATGCATGGCCGCTGATAAATGATCAGCATGGGCATGGGTCTCTATGATGTAGAGCAGCTCCCAACCTTGTTCACGCACAAAATCGATAACCTCATCCACACTTATGGAGCTGGTATGGCCTGACTTCGCATCGAAATCCAATACAGGATCGATAAGCGCACAAACTTGCTGCTGAGTATCCGCGAGTATATGAGTGTAGGTTTCTGTGTCACTATGTAAGAAAGAATGAACTTGCATGGCAGCCTCTTTACTTTTAAACGATATATTAATTTTTAAGAGCGTATTATGTATGATATGGGGTTTTAATCGAGATTATTTGCCCTACTCTTTTTCTTTACACAGACCAATATAACTTTTCTTTACACAGACCAATATAACTTTTCTTTACACAGACCAATATAACCATCAATAAACATTTTATCAATTTATATAATGTAAAAAACAATAACTTGCTGTCACACTGAATATCATTGATAATTCAATATATTTTATTCACAAATCTGACATTTATACTCTACATAAGGAGCTCACTCTGTCTACTTCTACTTCAGCATTGAGCAAATCCACTAATGGCACTAGTGATAACATACTGACCAACGCAGCAGATACCGTCCCTAAAGACCTCTCTGAACAAATGCGAAAGGCCTCGATGCAAGCCAGCCAATTACTAAAATCACTATCGCACCCTGATCGCTTATTGCTTTTATGTCAGCTGACGCAAGGTGAATTTTGTGTCAGTGAGCTTGAGAACTTAGTCGGTGTTGGTCAACCAAGCTTATCACAGCAACTGGGTATCTTACGTAAAGATGAGCTGGTCAAGACTCGCCGCGATGGTAAGCAGGTTTACTATAGCATCGCCAGTGATGATGCGTTTGCAGTGCTACAGTTATTATACGAACGCTTTTGTGCCAAAACAGCTGAATAGCTTGTTTACTTAAGGTTTGAACGTAATTCATTTTTTATTGTGATGACATATTATTATGCCTTCTATATTGGCTCGTCTGATTCCTGCTTGGTTGCGCCAGTACCAACCCTCTACCCTGCCAACTGATATTATCGCAGGCTTGGTGGTTGGCGTGTTGGTCATTCCCCAAAGCTTAGGTTATGCAGTACTGGCAGGATTGCCACCTGTTTATGGGCTGTATGCAGCAATCGTACCGGTGATTGTTTATGCTTGGATCGGCTCAAGTAGCGTTCAAGCAGTCGGGCCTGTTGCGATCACTGCTATTATGACTGCCAGTAGTTTGCACCCTTATGCATCACAAGGTGTTCAGCAATATGCACTCATGGCAAGTTTGCTATCATTGATGGTCGGTACGCTATTGTGGTTGGCAGGTCGGCTCAAGCTTGGCTGGATCATGCAATTCATCAGTCGCGGGGTATCTGCTGGTTTTATTAGTGGCGCTGCCGTATTGATTTTTATCAGTCAGTTAAAATACGTGACGGCTATTCCGATCGCAGGCAATGGCTTAATCGGTTATTTATCAAGTATGCAGATGTATGCGCGCCAGCTGCATCCGCTGACACTCTTAATCGGTGTGATCGCTTTTATGCTCTTGGTTGCCAATCGCTACGGTAGTAAATGGGTGTGGCAATCTTGGCTATCATCATCCTATGCCAAATGGGCCGAGCGCTTATTTCCACTTATCCTATTGGTCATTGCCATCGTCCTGAGCATCGGCCTGCATTGGTCCACAAAAGGCGTGGCGACTATTGGTAGTATTCCGCAAGGCCTCCCTACCTTTACTTTACCTTATGTACCAAACTTCGATGAAGTGCTCGATTTGCTACCTGGTGCGGGGCTGATGGCCTTGATTATCTTTGTTTCAAGCAGCTCGGTTGCCAACAACTATGCGCGTCTGCGCGGTGAGTCCTTTGATGCCAATCGCGAGCTGACTGGCTTAGGGCTGGCCAATATGGCAGGTGGATTTTTCCAAAGCTTTGCCGTCGCTGGCGGATTTTCGCGAACGGCCATCAATTCAGATTCAGGTGCCAAAACACCAGTGGCAAGTCTAGTGACAGTGCTAGTCATGATCGCCGCTTTGATTGCTTTTGGTAATGCATTGGCACCCCTGCCCTACGCTTTATTGGGCGCCACCATCATGGCTTCTATTATTAGTCTGATTGATGTGGCAACGTTGCAGGCTGCATGGCAACGTGATCGCCTAGATGCCGCAAGCTTTATGTCAGCATTCGTGGGAGTATTGATATTTGGTCTCAATACAGGTTTGGTCATCGGTCTTATGGTGTCTTTTGCAAGCTTAATTTGGCAATCAAGCAAGCCGCACGTTGCCATTGTTGGTCAATTGGCAGGGACTGGTCATTTTCGCAACATTAACCGCCATAACGTGGTGACCTTTAGCAACCTATTGATGTTACGTATCGATGAGAGTATATTTTTTGGTAATAGTGAGTCTGTCCATCACCGCGTCGTCCAAGCCACTCGCCAGTATCCAGACGCCCATGAGATTGTTCTGATTATGTCAGCGGTCAATCACATTGATCTGACAGGACAAGAGATGCTCATCAGCCTCAATAAAGAGCTACTGAGTCAAAATAAGCACCTGAATTTTAGTTTTATCAAAGGGCCTGTGATGGATATTATTGAAAATACCCCCATTATTACAGAGCTGTCAGGCCATGTGTATTTAAGTACTATGGATGCGGTGGATGCGCTTAAAGACATTTAAAATTTTTATAAACCTCATGTTGTTAAATTCTTAAGAATTATTATTGTCTGTGACAAAATACCGATATCATGCCAGCTGTGTTATGCTAAATCCTTATAAGCTTTAGACATAATGGACTTAAGAAAATCGTACTGAAAGATAGTAGCCAATAACCTTAGAAAATCGCTATTAGTTACCTCGTTCTTGAGTCAAATGCCTCTTCATATACGCGAATGACCTTACTTATGACTGACAATTTAACGATTTACAAGCAAATTTACCCAAGCCAATGTCTCAAAATTGCGGAACTTGGCTATCGCTCCGTGCTCAATATACGCCCTGATGCCGAAACAGAAACTCAGCCAAATAGCGTTGACTTTAGTCATGCCACTAAAGAAGCCAACTTGACTTATCATTATCTGCCCTTCGATGATGAGCGTCTGAGTATGGCCACTGTTGAGCAGTTTGCCGCGTTTTATCGTTCAATGCCAAAACCCATCTTGATGTTTTGTGGCACGGGTGCTCGCGCCAAATTACTGTATCAAAGCGCATTGATGCAAGGGTTACTATAATCACTCTATTTTAAAAAGCATACGGTTCTACTGAGGCAACTGTCCTTGTCGCCTCTGGCATTCTTGCAAGCAGCCAGCAACGATATTTATCTCTATAGAATATGATAATCGTACGTGCTGCTTTTATCTTGGATTGGATATAGAAAAGTTGAGTATAAAGGCTACGGTCACGGCTGAGACAATGTTGTCTGTTGTTTACGTTCTTTGCCTTTAGAAAATAACCCATTTCACTTATGCTTGGACATTGTGCTTTTATATCAACCTATCTCTTCCTACTATAGAAAATAATAAGGATCACTTATGAGTCATCAAGTCAGTTTTACTGGACAAATCACCCCAGACCAAGTACCGATGATCGCCGAAAATGGTTTTAAAACCATCATCAATAACCGTCCAGATGGTGAAGAGCCAAATCAACCGACCAGCGCTGAGATTGAAGCGGCTGCTAAAGAAGCTGGCCTTGCTTATAAAGAGATTTCTTTTGCGGGTAATGAGCTTAATCAAACCCACGTTGAAGCATTTGCAGACTTTTTTAACCAAGCCGAGCAGCCCATGCTTATCTTTTGCCGCACAGGTAATCGCTCAAATGGTATCTATGCAGCCGCTAAGCAAATGGATTTGTTAGACGACTAATATAGTACTAAAAAACATATCATCGCTAAAAAACGCCCGTCCAGATTTTGGATGGGCGCTTTTTTATACTTAAAATAGTATTACGATCTTTTATTAATAGATATCTTTCAATGGATAATTATCAGGCTGTATGTAGCCTTTGTCTTTTCGATACTTGAGATAATAAACACTGTCTTTATAATTTTTACCTTTGTTATAGCCATTAATCGTTAATTTTAGAGGGTAAAACCCGTTAACTGTTTTACTAGTATCAATTGCTAAGTCAGCACTTCTATCATTACAACGACGCTGCCCTTGACCGCCACAACTGTCTGAGCCATCGCTATTAAAACCTGCTCTAATCCAATTCTCCATTATACCGCGACCTTTTGGCGTCAATATGACAAAGCTTGTGCTGGTATAACCTTGATGCGTATCGCTATGCTCATTCATAAAGCCCCACGTACTAGGGGCGAACTGCTTTAAATCCCAGCCACCTAACCCATAACCAGAACTTCCTGCATTCATATAAGGATTGGCCGACTCAACTTGCCAACCTTCATTTTTAGGCTTTAAAACAAACATACCAACTAAGCCACTACTAGCATGACCGTGTAAAACTTTTTCACCATTCTCATCAAAGCTGACATCACCTGTAATCAATATATATAA
The DNA here is from genome assembly GCF_001606025.1 of Psychrobacter alimentarius. Taxonomy (NCBI): domain Bacteria; kingdom Pseudomonadati; phylum Pseudomonadota; class Gammaproteobacteria; order Moraxellales; family Moraxellaceae; genus Psychrobacter; species Psychrobacter alimentarius. Next base: position 2,802,725 of record NZ_CP014945.1, read on the forward strand.
GCGCTTGCCCTCATCAGTATCTATCACTTTCTGCCTATCAATATCGATACAATAACCCGCCATATATGGCTCATTCGTTACGCCATTTACTGAACCTGACGGTGCAATCACACCATGACACTGTAACGCTTCGTTATAAAGCGGATAGTAAGGCTTTAAGACATCCATCACGCTATCAGCAGCAATTGTATGAGTGGCAAAGCCTAATGATCCAAAACTAAAAAGCAATCTTAAACTGATTGTTGATCTACATAATTTAGCGTACGCCATACATACCTCAATTGAATAACATCAGTGTAATGGATAGTTTTTAGGCGCTTGATAGCCCTTTTTTAGCTCGTAGTTTATTTTGTAGACCTGATTTTTATAGGTCTTTTTTTCCGTTCCTTTATGGTTATATTCATAGCCATTAACCGTTATTTCCAATGGGTAAAAACCATTAACAACTATCGTCTTATCGATGCCAAGTTTCGCTTTAATCCATGCACAGTAATCTATATTCTTATCTTTACTACAACCCGATGGTGCGAATGGATTGTTTTCCATGGTCACTTTTGCCGTAATATGACTGTCTGTCACCTTTTTTGACTCAGCGTCTGGTGCTAACAATATATATTCAGAAAACGAAGCACTACCATGGGAGTCGCTATGAATATTGATAAAACCCCACAAATTAGGAGCGATCTTTATGAGCTTCCAATCTTTTAAGCCCTGACCAGAGCTGCCTGCATTCATCGCAGGCTTGGCATATTCCACTTCCCAGCTATCACCTTTTGGCTTTAAAACAAACATGCCGACCAGTCCAGTGTCAGCATGAGAACCAGAATCATTTCCGCCTTCTTCATGAAATGATACATCTCCAATAACTAATATATATAAACGTTTGCCTTGCTTCGTTTGTACTTGCAATTGCCTATCCACTTTAATGCAGTATCCACTTTTTAGGTAGACACCTTCATCAATTGTAGAGCCATTATTAGCAATAATACCTCGGCACTGTTTAATCTCATTGTAGATAGGATAGTATTTATCTAGAATTTCATTAACGCTCTTTGCTGAGGCAATATTTGATAAGCTTACAAATGCTATCGTACCAATAGCACTTAAGATTATTTTCAATAATGTAGGATTTGTCATGCTTTCTCTTATTTTAATGGGTCAACTTTCACGTCTATCAATAATCCAACTCATCTAGCTTTCTGAGCCTATAGGATAGCTAGCAGGAATTTGATAACCTTTACCTTTTTTATAATAAAAGCGATAGCGTGAATTTTTATAAACCTTATTATCTTTTCGACCGTTAACGGTAAATCTTAAAGGATAAAAACCATCAACAACCTTACTCGTATCAATCGGCTGGAGTTTGGCTTTAATATCATCGCAGACCTGTTTTATCGCATCGTTACAAAGATCAGTATAAGCACTATAGTTACTGTTACTGATGGTGCTTTTTATAATATTTTGCCCATTAGGCGTTAATATAACCAAACGGGTTTCTGTATAACCTAAATACTCATAACCATCCTCATTTACAAAGCCCCAGGTGTTGGGAGCAAAGCGCATCAACTTCCAATCACGTAGTCCCATACCTTGTGGACCCGCACTCATAATAGGACTTGCCGATTCTACTTCCCAGTCGTTGCCATTTGGCTTTAAAACAAACATACCTACCAAGCCTGGATAAAAGAGGGCATCATTAACGTCTATCAGTCCATCATCGTGCTCACCAAACTTAATATCGCCAGTGACTAATATATAAAGTCGTTTGCCTCTATCGGTATCGACCATAACTTGACGATCTATCTCAACACAATAACCAGCTTTGTTATCACTATTAGAGAAAACACCATAAGAATGTGAATCAACTATCACACTTTGGCAATGAAGTTTCTTATTATCATGCGGATAATAAGGTTTTAAGGTATTAGCTATAAGGCTTTTGTTCGATATAGGGGTATTGGTTTTAGGTATGTTCGCGAATGCGTGGCTACCAAAAAACATATAACCAATAGTGGCTACTAATGTTAGGTACTTTAAAGTCAATTTTTTCAGATAAGGCAAAACAGGCTCCTTTCACTATCCTTTTATCATTAATCAGTTTATCTATAGTTCAGACAATAAATTTTACTAAACATACGTTAACTAATATAGTTTGACAAGTAGTAAATCATTTTGCGAAGAAGAACACTTGTTTCCTAAAATCAATACCACATTTATCGTAGCCTCCAAACAAGTTTGACGGCATACTACAATGCTACTCTCTCAAAAATATAGGATGCGACTGTGCAAAAACCACTATTGATCATCGGTAATAAAAACTACTCCTCTTGGTCATTGCGAGCATGGCTACTCTTAAAAGTCTTTGAGATTGAGTTTGAGGAGCAGCCCATCGAGCTGTTTGATTCGTCAGCCTCGCCCATACTTAACGAGCATGCGCCAACGGGTAAAGTACCCGTACTCGTCTGCGGTCAAGGCGATCAAAAAGTCACCGTTTGGGACACGTTAGCGATTGCCATTTATGCCAATAGTTTTTTGACAGACACAGACATTTGGACAGGAAACCTTAAATCTGAGGTAAATAAGGGCGACAATCGTCATAGAATAGATAGCGCTTACTGCCAAAGTATCGTGGCAGAGATGCATTCAGGGATGACAGGTATTCGTAATGAGATGCCAATGAATATCCGAGCGACAGCTAAGATACAACCAAGCAGCGCTTGCTTAGCAGATATCGCCCGTATTGAAGCCATCTTTGCTGATTGCTTAAAAAACCGCTCATCAGACAGCTACCTATTTGGATGTTTTACGGTTGCCGATGCTTTTTTTGCCCCTGTGGTTCTACGTTTACAAACCTACGCCAAAGCTTCTGGATTAACGTTACAACCAACGACTCAGCAGTATTGTCAGATGATGATAAACAACCCGCACATGGACACTTGGATCAAAACTGCTTTAAAAGAGACGCGGATTATTACAGAAGACGAGACAGGTAAGATCATTTCACTGGCTGGCGTATTAGCGAATTAACCTTGTAAAAACACCATAAATTATGAGATATAGTCGCTCCAATATAAAATAAATACAGTGCTGCCAACGTCATATTTTCTTGCTTGCTGTGCCTTTAGGCAGAGGCTACGAACACATATCGTTGGCAGTCCATTATCATTGTTGTGCCTTTTTTATTTAGGATTAAAGATAGCAAAATGGACTACTGCGACAGTCTTAGTATTAGAAGACCCTTCTTGTCGTATGTTATTGTGTTTTGTAGCCCCTAAAGAACCTATAGGTAGCCGCTAAAAAATATCGTCACAAGGAATGTGAGTGATGTAAAAATCGTCCTAGCTTGAGTGTCATTTTACAAGGAATGTTTTATGGATAACACTGCCCTCGCTTTACTTCCACTGGCACTTGCCTACATTATGTTTACCTTAGGTACAGGATTAAAACCCAGTGACTTCAAGGTAATCGCTAGTCATCCCAAAGCGTTTTTTGTGGGTTTAGTCAATCAAGTGATATTCGTGCCACTGGTGGCATTGGCGGTAGTGCTGGTCATGGTGCCACCACCTGCCATGGCTTTTGGCATTATGTTAATCAGTTTTTGCCCAGGCGGTGTCACCAGCAATATTCTCACCTATTATGCCAAAGGTAATGTGGCGTTATCGGTTGCACTCACAGGCGTGGTCAGTTTGTTATCAGTCGTGACGTTGCCCATCTTTATCACCTTAGCCTTTGACCACTTTATGCAAGATCAAGCAGGCTCCATCAGCGCTGTAAAAATTGGATTAGTAATGTTTTTGTTGACGACATTACCTGTTACGCTGGGTATGCTCGCTCGTTATAAGTTCACTAACTTTATGATACGTAGAAGCGGTATTCTAAACGGCTTAGCCAGTATCTTCTTTGTTTTAATTGTTTTTGCTGCTATTGCCTCTAACTGGGCGTTGCTACAGTCGCAGCTTACCAATATTGGCGTAGAGCTTATATTGATTATTATGGGGTTGTTCGTCTTGAGTATTTTGACCTCTCAGTTATTTAAGCTGAGCTGGTTTGATACCAAAACCATCTCCATAGAAACCAGTATTCAGAACAGCACGACAGCCATTACTCTAGCGCCGATTATTATGGGTACAGCAGCGGGGCTACCAGCCATTGCCCTACCAGCCGCTGTGTATGGGGTTTTGATGTACGTGGTAGCATTACCCGTTATTGCTTTAATTCGAAACAAGAGCGGATAATCGTACAAAAAAACCACCTCAATTTGAGGTGGCTTCTTCATCTGAAACTACATAACTTACTGCATAACCAAATATTCAAACGCTGACAGTGCCGCTTTACTACCTTCACCCATTGCAATATTGATTTGCTTAAATGGTACGGTTGTCACATCACCACAAGCAAAAATACCTTTACGATCGGTGCGGCAGCGCTCATCAATCTCAATTTCACCAAAACGGTTTAAATCGACAAAACCTTTGATAAACCCAGTGTTTGGCACTAAACCAATCTGTACAAACACGCCTGATAAATCACGCTCATGAGTTTCACCCGTGCTGCGATCTTGATAAACGATAGAAGACACTTTACCGTCAGTCGCTTTGATCTCTTGGGTCGCGGCACCAGTGATAAATTCGATATTAGATTTTTCTTTGGCTTTATTAATCAATACTTGATCCGCTTTTAACTCATCAGCAAACTCTAGCACGGTGACATGCTTGACGATACCAGCCAAATCTAATGCAGCCTCAACACCTGAGTTACCACCGCCAATGACTGAGATGTCTTTGCCTTTAAAGAATGGACCATCACAGTGAGCACAAAACGCCACGCCTTTACCGATGTTTTCTTCTTCACCCGGTACACCAAGCTTGCGCCACTGGGCACCTGTCGCTAAGATAATACTACGCGTTTCAAACGACTCACCAGTATTTAGGTTGATGCTGTAGTTTTCTTCTTCCGTCTCGCCGATATCTTTGACACTCACATGCTCTTTTAGCGTGATGTTGTATTCAGATAAATGCTTGACGAAATTGGTCGATAAGTCAGTACCATTGGTCAAAGGCACAGAGATCAGGTTTTCGATATCTTGCGTGTCTTTAACCTGCCCACCGATACGATCAGCGACCATTGTAACTTTAAGACCTTTACGTGCTGTGTAAATGGCTGCTGCAACGCCTGCAGGACCAGCACCGATGATAGTGACATCTTGCTGTTCCAATTGCTCAGCATCGTCTTCGACGTCTGCCAACAAATCTGGGAACTGTTCTTGTAGTTTTCCGATTAATTTAGCCGTGTCGATCAAACCATTGGCAAACGGTTTTCCGTTTAAAAATACCGCTGGTACACCTTGGATTTTGTTCGCTTCTACTTGTTCTTGGAACAATGCACCATCAATCATCTCGTTGCTGATGTCGTCATTGAGTAACGCAAACTGATTCAAGGCTTGCACCACTTCAGGACAGCTGTGGCAAGACAATGATACATATGTCTGAAACTGCAATGGCTTATTAAAACGCTTAACTAATTTTTGGATACCTTCATCCAACTTTAAGGTGTGACCGCCAGCTTGCAAGATTGCCAAAATCAATGACGTAAATTCATGCCCACCAGGAATACCGCTAAATACGATACCTGTATCAGCCGATTCTCCATCAATGTGACTGACTACTTTGAAACTAATTGCGCTCGACAAACTATCGTCAGTCGCTTCTGCATCGAAGTTAATTTTGTCAGTCGTACCTGCAATTTTGGTTAAAAAATCAATCAATTCAGCACGCTTGTTATGTTCGCCACTACCCAATACAAAGGTAATAGGACGAGTCATGTTTTCGCTATAGCTCTTTACGGCATCTAATAATGCTTGATCTATCATGTTTGTTCCTTATTATTACTGGATATGTAACGGCAACTGTCTTGTTGCGTACTTAAATGTTAATCAGTTATTGTGAGTCATTGTATTTAAAACAGTTTGGGCAACGGTGTAATGCCCTTTGATGTCCCTATTATCATAGGTTCTGGCAGTATGAGCAAGCTGAGAAACCCAAACCTTATGTTTTATAAAACCAATCATAAATCAAATTATATAATTAAATATAAACCTAAAGACGATTTATTACCGTAGTATCAATGGTGTTTTTTCGCTACAATCGAATGAGGGTAGTGAGAAAACTTCTCACTACCCCTATGGCAAATTGGCTTTTGTATTTGTGCTTTAAAAGTTTTTTTGCTGGCATTGAGTCAGATAGTTTTCTGTTTCAATACTATTTAAGTCTTAGAATCTTAACCATACTGCGCGATCGCCTGTCGCAAATTTGCGCCTCATAATAAGGATGACCAGATGAGAAAGACGGAAACATTTCAAGACAATAAAGAGATCATTGCTGAACTTAAGCAAAAAGACAGCCATTTTGCGAGTATTTTTGATGAGCATACTGAGCTTGATCAGCAAATCAACCAGCTTGAAAAAGATGTGGTACAGCATGCCAGTCGCGAAGAAGAAATAGAACATATGAAGCGACGAAAATTGCATCTTAAAGATGAAATTTACAGAGTGATTGAGAAAAACAAACCACACGCTTTGAGCGAGTGATCCACGTCTATTTTCTTAAGACGTTAGCCTATTGTTATAATAAATCTAGTGTTACAAACCATATTTAGCCCATTAAAAAAGGCTCTATCATCGCTGATAGAGCCTTTACTATATTCAGTGATTATCTTTATAAAATAACTGCTCTTTATAAGATAATTATTTGAATATTAGATTTTACCAACAAGATCAAGACTTGGCTTCAAAGTGTCGCCACCTTGTTCCCAAGCTGCTGGACAAACTTCACCATCGTTCTCACGAACGTATTGTGCTGCTTTTACTTTACGTAGCATGTCTTTTGCACTACGGCCGATACCGCCTGCATGGATTTCAGCTACTTGGATCAGGCCATCAGGATCAACTAAGAACGTACCGCGCTCAGCCAAACCTGCTTCTTCGATCATGACGTTGAAGCCACGAGTAATTTTACCAGTAGGATCGCCAATCATTGGGTAATTTACTTTGCCGATCGCTTCTGAAGAATCATGCCATGCTTTGTGCGTAAAATGCGTGTCAGTCGATACTGAGTATACTTCTACGCCCAAACCTTTTAGCTCGTCGTAATGAGCGGCCATATCTTCTAGCTCAGTTGGGCAAACAAAAGTGAAATCAGCTGGGTAAAATAGGAAAATTGCCCAGTTGCCTTTTACGTCTTCTGAAGTGATGGTTTTGAATTCACCATTTACATACGCATCTGCTGAAAATTCTGGGATTTCTTGATTGATAATAGACGCCATGATTGGCTCCTTTATTGTTAAGTTAAGTGGAACATATTTATCTGGTTTTTCTATTAAGCCTTCTACGTTCTGGGCTACCTGACAAACTATACGCGAATTCTATCGTTAATCCAGTTAAAACTTTTTAATGTGATGTTTTGTTTTATTAAACTTGTTAAACTATTCTCTCTACTTTTATTCTCAGTTTACTATAGGTAAGTGACAATTTTATTAAGAACATTAATAACCGATGATGTCGAATAATTGTCTTGAACCGCTGTACCGAGTCGATCAACATCATAAACTACACCGAAAGCCCATTAATAGAAGAGGTCTTATGATTACTTTACGTCAACTTGAATTCGCTCTAGCCGTGGCCAAACACCGACATTTCAAACGTGCCGCAGAGGACTGCAATATCTCACAGTCTGCGCTGAGCTTAGGTATTGCAGAGTTAGAGAAACAACTGGATACGCAGATTTTTGAGCGTAACAACAAGCAAGTATTGATTACCCCAATCGGCGAAGATATTTTAGCGCGAGCTCAGCGGGTATTTTCTGAAGTGAACGATTTGACCACACGAGCACACAGTCATCAGTCTGCGCTTGCTTACCCCATGACAGTTGGTATTATCCCCACCATTGCCCCTTATTTATTGCCCAAAGTATTGCCTGCTCTACGAAAACACTATCCAGAGTTTCGCATGAGTATCGTTGAGCAGCAAACAGAGCGCCTGCTCGAGCAGGTGCGTTATGGTCATATTGATACCGCTATCATTGCGTTGCCGTATGCAGTAGACGGACTACACAGCTTTGAGTTTTGGAGCGAAGATTTCTTTGCTGTTTTTCCAAAAAACGACGTGCATGCTAAGCTTGATACTATTAATTCTGATGAGCTGGCCACTGCCAATCTGATGCTATTGGGTGAAGGGCATTGCCTAACTGATCAAACGCTGTCCGTCTGCCACTTCGACCGCACACAAATGAAGTCCAGTTTTTCGGATGCCAGTCTCAACACTCTTATCCAGATGGCTCTTGCTAATATGGGAACAACATTGGTGCCTGAGATGGCGCTGGATCAGCTCAATTTACAAGATCAGAACGCCGTAGCAGTACCACTGGCAGAAGAAGGACCACATCGTCACATTGCCTTTGTGACCCGTCTAAACTATGCCCGTGTCGATGATGTCAATCTACTTGGCAAGCTATTTAAACAAGCGTTTGAAGATGCGGCTCAGAGCGGATCGAAAGATGCTGATAAATATAGTTGATCCTAAATAAAAAAGGTACAACCATAATAAGGCATTGCCCGCAATATATTTTCGTAGCCTCTGTCTGCGGAGGCGCAGCAAGCAAGAAAATAGACGCTGGCAGCCCTGTATGTATTTTATATTGGATTGACCATAACGACGATAGATAAATAATCAAGGTGATTATGAGAGATTTGTCACAGATGAATTCTGAGCTTGGCAATCGTTTTTCGCAGCATCTATTTGCGCTCAATAGCGATATTACGCCAGCAGAGTCACGCACTCTGTGGCTCGATATTGCTGCGCATTACAATGAGATTCAGCGTGCTTATCATAGCTTACGTCATATCCAGCAGCTGTTTTTTCAATTTGAACACATTCGCCAGCATTTTCACCAGCCTCATATCATTGCGTTGGCTTTGTATTATCATGATGTGATATACAATCCGATGCGCTCAGACAACGAGCTAAAAAGCGCTGAGTATATGTCAGATAAACTGGTCCATTATTTGAATGACCAGCAATGCCAACATATCTACGACTTGATTATGATGACGGCGACTCACCAATTAACTGAGTTGGCAGATAAGGATAACCGCAGTGATGCCGCTTATTTTCTGGACATGGATTTAAGCATATTAGGCATGCCTTGGCCTGAGTATGAGCACTATGCACAAGCCATCCGTCAAGAGTATGCGCATGTACCTATGGCAGATTATAAAACGGGTCGCACGCAGGTATTACAGACCTTGTTGGCACACTCGCGCTTGTATCTCACTGAGCATTATCAGCAGCTAGAGACGCAGGCTCGCGCAAACATAGAACATGAAATCAACCTTTTACGCGCATCTTGATAAACAACTCACTCCCCTGCCGTGCTGAGTGCGAGTTATGACTGGGCGCCATGATATCAATCTCAAAGTGACTCTCAAAACGCTGTTGATACTCCGCTTTTGTGCCGCCAAACGGCGGCTCATCTCGCCCAAACACTTTATCAAATAACAGACCTACTAGTTTGCCATTAGGCTTGAGTAGCGCTGCCATCTGCTTGACATACTCGTCACGGCGCGACGGATCAATCGCACAAAAAAACGTCTGTTCAAGTACCCAATCAAACTGATGGTCCTCAGCTGACAAAGTAAAAAAATCGGCACAAATCAGATTTTTGGTGGGAAACTTAGGATAGCGCTGAGCAAATGCCGCAATCGGTGCTGGCGCAAAATCAACCAAGGTCACGTCAGTAAAGCCTTGCTCATGCAAGTAACCAACTTCATAAGCATTGCCTGCACCCGCTACTAAAATGGCTTGGTCTTTAGCCGATTCAGGCAATTGGTCGATATAAGCTTTGAGCGGCGGTGACACCTCACCCATGTCCCAGCCGATACTGTCTTGTTCATAACGCTGCTGCCAAAATTTGGCTTCACTGACCTGTTCCATTTGACTTCCTTGTCTTGTTTAATCTAACTGTCCCGTTTTACCTGCCAATATATTATGCCAGCGCTGGTAATCTGGCATCGCTGTCGCCACCGCTTGCCAAAAGGTAGGGCTATGATTCGCCTGATGAAAATGGCATAACTCATGGACAATAACGTACTCGGTGCATTCAAGCGGATAAGCTGGCAAGTAGGTAGACAGCCAAATTCGCCGCGCTCTTGTGTTACAACTGCCCCAGCGTGTGTGCATTTTTTTTAGGCGTATTTCATTGGCAGTAGCGCCAACGACTGGCTGCCATTTTTCAAACAAGCTTGGCATAACATCAGCGAGCTGCTGCCGATAATACGCCATTTTTTCATCGTGGTTTAGTACAAAAGGTTGCGTGCAACCCCACAACAACAGCGGACTGTCATTATTTGAATTTTCATTTAACGTATCTGGTGAACGGTGTTGTTTGCGTTTGTATTGCTCTAATACTTGCGCATGATTGGCAATCGCCCAGGGCACACGCTTAGCGATTGCTTGTTCAATTTGTGCAGTGCTAATCACTCTCGGTACAGAGACCGTCAAGGTGTGTGGCTTAAGACGAAAATTGATGTTTTTGACGTGCTTTTTGGTCACGTGTAACTCGATACCTGCTTGGGCAAGACGCGCTTTGGCATCTGTTAATATCGAGGTCTTGTCCTGTAACATCATCTTTTCCTTAGTTAAGCTGCTCTTGCCGTACTTGTCACAGTCTCGTTTATCACAGTCTCGTCTGCTATAGTGAGCTCAGTATAAAAGTCATATAGCGAGACTGGAATCGGCTTTTGCAGCCTCTGTCTGCGCAGGCACAACACGCAAGAAACATTTATACCAGTGCCGCGTTGCAATATCATGGTTCTGTTTTATTTAGAATCGACTCTATAGTAACGCTTGCAAATGGTTATCAAAAGACATGCTATGTTGCAGTCTATCTGCCTGTACATGCGCTTTATCCTCACTCAAACTTTCATGATTAAAATCAATGTTATTTAAGTTTGATAAAGCCGTTGATCCGTGATTCACGCGCAATGTGGTTAATTGACCTTGTCCATCACTGACAATAAAGCCTGACTTTTTATGCTGATTGTTTGACCTGTCAGCTATGTTTGCGCTATCCGCGATAACGGCAGCGCCAGCACAATCTGGCAAACGGATGGTGTCGATCAAAGCATAAGTGTTTAAATCAAAGAGTGCGGCACATCCGCCAATCGGCGTGGTCACACATAATTGATTGCGCGCGCTGTCCACTGCAACACTGGCAATGTATTGATGAAAGCGTTGCCACTGATTGTGCGGCATACGTAAAGGACAAAAGTCAGTATCGCCGCGTTTATGCGTCAGTACCAGTGGCACGTTAATGTGCTTATCGCCTTGGAACTGAATGCCAATCATCACCGTACCATTATCGTGCATCGCCAAATGACGTATACTCATTTGATTGTGTTCAGGCTCGACTTGCTCAAGCAACGAGCCATCATAACGGTCGAGATACACCAACGATGGACGCATGGTATCTAGATTCAGCTCCTCACGTGAGGCTTGCTCAGTTTTGATACCGCCATTGGCAATGACCAGTGTTTTGCCATCTGGATGCATGATTAACTCGTGTGGCCCAATGCCATGCGAGTCAAATTCTGCGATTTTCTTATAATTTTCATAGGCGTCATAAAGACCGATTTTACCATTTAAACTTACCGTGTCATTCTCGGTCACATAGAGCCACTTACCATCGAGACTATAGCAAGCGTGACCATAAAAATGGCGATTGTCTAAAGCATTGATAGTGGCTTTTACTTGGCCTGTCGCGGCCTCTAATACCCAGAATTTCTCACTAGGACGACGACCCATTACCACGACATCACGGCTTTGAGCTGTGTTGCTAAGCCTGTCTTGGGCATCAATTATTGGCTGCACCACAATATCATGGACACGTTCAGGCATGGTGGTTTGCCAAACGATTTGCCTATCTGCATCAATACCAACAACGCCAAAATCGTTGACATCGTTAGCTTGGGCATCGTATTTGTCTTGCAGCACTGTATTATTCTTTGGCATCGAAGCGACACCGCTGACCCAGCAGACAGGGCGCGACAGTATGGTAGTGATATGTGTTGTGCTAATGTCAGAGCTAACCACCCTATTGTCGCCACTATTATCCGCTAGCGAGTCATGATAGTAAGCACGTTGCCATGCTATCGTTGCCTGCTGACAAGCGTTGCCCAAACGCTTTAGTTGCCACCTAGATACTGACGGCAATACACCAAACTGTGAGCGTAGCCCCGTCACATAATCTTGCACGCTTGCGTCCAGTTGGCGCTGCTTACGATAGCAATGATGTATACCGACCAGTGCGCCCGTGCCTATTAGGGTCAATGCTGAGGTTACCAGTAGCTCATGCGCCAGCTGCTTCGTGACTTCTCTTACTTGACTATTGCCCAATTCAGATGACTGATTGGTCGTTTCGAGCAGAGGTGGCGCAGGCTTTGCGTCGATAATCTGCATGGGTTAATCGCCATCAGTACTGTTGAAGCCAACCCGGATACCGAGCGCCGGAATCAATTGACGCTTAATCAAGCGAGTAATGGTCGTCATATGATTCAGTAGCTCTTGCTGGGTAGCCTTATCAGCAGTGGCCAAATCTTCTGGCATCTGCGCCAATAGTGTCGTTGTGTCAGCAAGCGCAGTCGATAGATTATCCGCCACTTTATTTTTATCGTTACCGCCCAAAATCGCCGTTAATACAGGATCTGTTATGGTGTCATTCAACGCCGCCAATTTGGCATTGATGATGGCACGGCTTTGCCCAGCGGTCGCAGCAGGCAGATGACCTTTGGCTTTCCCTGTCAAGCCTAATGGCTGCTCAATAGCATTTGATTTCATGGTCTCAACTAAGGACAGCAAAGCATTAAACCATTGGTTCAACCCTTGATCGCTTTCAGCGGTTTTATCCATTGCCAATAATTGGGTTGCGTTTTGCTGCCAGTTTTTCTCAATATCCTTTAGACGTGTACTCAAAGCACTGCTGGCACTTATCACATAAGCGCATTGACCGGCATCTAAACGCTCATTGGCATACAAGGCTTCTTCCAACCCTGGTACGCCTTGAACGATAGCACTTTCATCAGCAAGCTGCTCAGCCGTCAATTCTGGATTGGCAGCGATGAGCTCAGCGACGCCACTATGTACCAATCCACGCTCATCCGGATAATAGTTGACATACAGATTGCTCATGCTATCGGTTGCCGGACCAAAATTCACCATCTCAGCCCGTGCCCAAGCTTGCGCCAATACCAACCATTGCTCACGCAATTCTTGTAGCTTCTCGCCGCTTACTGGTGCTTGTTGGCAATGCTTTTGCGCCAGATCATGCAGCACATCGCTTTGCTTGGCTGCATCCGCATACGCTGGAATGACGATATCGTTTGCCACATGCATTAAGTAGGTTTTTTCAGTATCAGCGCTGATACTTACAGCAGTAATTTTAGTGGCATTTTCAGTCGCCTCTTCTTCTGCACTGGCAGGAGCAGCACTATCTTGTGCAACCTTTTGGCTACTGTTATCGGGTGCTTTATTTTCGTCAGTAGGCTTTACGCAGCTGATAAGGAGTCCAGCGCTTAGGGCAGATAAGGCCATTGCTAAAGCATGGTTTATTTTCATACAGTTCTCGTTTAGTGATTTTTATAATAGTTTTTACAATGATTTCAAGAACGCATTCAATTCATCACGCCCCTGCTTGTCCAACTTTAGGACTTGTTGCTGTTGTTTTTTGGCTTCTCCGCCATGCCACAGCACCGCCTCCATCAATGTACGAGCGCGACCATCATGCAAAAAAGTCGCTTGTGGATCGACGGTTTTGGCAAGACCGATGCCCCATAACGCAGGCGTCCGCCATTCGTAAGAGTTGGCTAAAAATTCAACTTGGGCATCTCTTGGCGGTAGCTTACCCGCAACTGTACGATCTGCAAGGTCATCACCCATATCATGTAGCAATAAATCTGTATAAGGATAAATCACTTGTCCATGCTGCTCAAAATGGTCGTCATCGGTTTTTGGCAACTGATATCGTGGCGTATGACAACTTTGGCAACCCATCTCATAAAAACGCTTTTTGCCCGCCAGTACCTGTTTATCATCCGCACGGCGTCGATGAGGTACAGCCAAATTGCGGGTATAAAATTCCACAAATTTCGCCACTTCATCATTCACTTCCACAGGCGGTTTATCATTGCCTTGCTCATCTGCCCCAGTCACCGCATTGACACAAGCGGTTTGCATCGGCATACAAGACTCATAAGGACGAATGTTCGACGTCAATCCCATGTCTTCATTAAAAGCACTTTGGTTTTGCGTAATGAGCTTGGTTTGACCTGCTTTCCAGCCAAAGCGTCCAAGCGCCTTTTTGCCTGTTTGCGGATCCATTACCCAGTTAAATTTACCACTGATACCCTCATTTGGGCTATTTTTATTAGGATTGATTGCTTGTTTTTTGATATCTTCGTCTGGAATTTGCTCTAACAATCCCAATCCAATCATCGGCAAAGCAATGCGCGGTGATAACATCAGTTCTTCATCAAACGTCCCATAACCTGGGTTGTCCAAGGTAAAAGTGGGGGCGCGCAACGTTTCGACATGACCGTCAGCGAACGTGATGGGTTTATCCACCCACTGTACTGCCACTTTTGCTTCGGCAGGTACGCCTTGAATGCCGCGGTCTTGTAACTGGCCGCCATACATAGGATGCGCGATTTTTTCGATAAGTGAATCTTGCAACTGTTGTCGTTGTTCGTTCGTGGTGGCTGGCATGGCAAGACGAATGAGTAAACTGTCAGCGTCGTCATCCGCATTCATTGGTGCATGACCTCGACCATCTTTTATGTGGCAAGACTGACAAGCGGCAACATTGAATAGCGTACCAAGTCCATCTCGACTGTCGGTACTGGCAGGCGCAACCACCCATGGCTGTCGAAAAAACGCATTACCAATAAAAAACGATCCTTTACGCGATGCCGTCAAGTTCGATGAAGGTTTGGAGTAGCTCTCAGCACTACTGATACTGATACCCGTGTCGCCGCCCTGCTTAATCTCTTGCGGATCAAAGCTTACCAGCTGCTGCATGGGTACGCCAGAGAGCGTTTCTATAACCTGAATACGCTCAGGCGCAAGCGCTTGGTTTGGACCGTTATTGGTTGCCGCTTTTTTATTGTCAGAAGCTTCATTAGATTCGTTATCAGCAGGCTGACAGCCACCAATCGCTAAAGCACATACCAAACCAAGTGTCAGTTTTGCGGACAGTGTTTTTTTGGTAGCAGACAGGTACAATGAGAAAGACGATTTAGATTTTGTAATATGTGAGGCGTTCATGGAGCGTACCTTAGTCCTAGCTTAGAACCATTAGAAACGTGCTATAAAGTGTGATGCTTTTGATGAATCATTCAGAACGACGCACCGACTAAATCGTTTTTTATACTACGCAAAAAATACGTTGCCAACCGCCGCTGGCAACGCGTGTCACTTATTCACAGGTGGTTTCACTATCTTGTATTTATCGTTTTAAAACTGCGAACCAGCATCAGCATCTAAGTTTTCAATACCGACCGCTTTTGCTGCATTTTCGATACCGTCAGTGAGCTCTTGTAAGCTTGTGATAGCGTTTTCAATCCAGCCACGTCGGGTATTTTGTTCTTCGGCAGAAATGCCTTGTTTGCTCGCTTGACCCACAGTAGCAATCATTTGATCAACCTTGATGCCTTCTTTTTCGCCTTTTTCTACAATGACGTTAAAGGCATTTTCTACTTTAATAAAATCGGCAGCCAACTTTTCAGCCGCTTCTTGATTACCAGTATCAGCCAGATAGTTTTTTACGCCATAACCACCCACTGTTTTGCCAGCGACTGTCCTGTAGCTGCCATTAAAGACATTTTGAATACCGCGAGCATTATTGGCATAGCTTAGATGCGTCAAATCACTGAAACATTCGTGTTCATCTTCGGTAGACCCTGTGACAAAAGCAACCTGCATACGCTCAGAAGCAAGCTCACCCAATGCCAAGCTGCCCATCTGGTACATCACTTGGCGCAGACCGTTATCGTACTTACGCGCCATAAGATCACTGCGTAACGTATTGTCACGTTCAGGCTGCCACTCAGCTTCCATCGCTGTGAGATCATTTACCAATAACTGCGCAGCCGCTTTTAAGAACGCACCGCGGCGCTCACAAATGCTGGCATCTTCATTGACCGTATCGCCACTGGTACATTGACCCGCTTCGGTGACATAATCGCTTACTGGACGATTCCCCGCGCCTTCATTAACCCCATTGGTATCTTGTCCCCACAGCATAAACTCAATCGCGTGGTAGCCCGTTGTCACATTGGCTTCACTTCCCCCAATCTCATTCATCTCTGCCAACAGCTCAGGCGTGATTGTGCTGGTATCTTGCTTGACACTACCAACCGTGATGTTCTCGCTGTTAATAATATTGTCTTTGCTATTATACTCACCTTCGTAGGTGTCACTGACATAATCAATCAACGCTTCATCAAGTGGCCATGCATTTATCTGTCCCTCCCAGCTATCTACACTAGCAATCGCTCGTTTATCATTGGGCGTGACAAAGCCTTCGTCAAAACGAAAAATCTCAGTTTGCGAGTATGGCTGACGCGCAATTTTATAGGCAGCTTGCGCGGCGTCCAAATTGGCTTGCGTAGGCGTTGCCACGTAAGTGTCAATTGCCGCTTGTAATGCTTTGGCAGTATCAAGTGAGTCTTTAAATGCAGCATGCGCCATATTAGCGTAGCTGATCATCAGTCTATCAGTATGTGCCTTGTCGACAGCTGATAGCGTTGTGTCATCCGTTGCCTCTGTGCTTTGTACCTCTGATTGCGTGGTCGCATCAGCATTCGTATCTTCATTGGTCTGCTTAGTGCAGCCTGACACCATCAACAGCCCTGCGAGCGTAGCCGCCAAAGTCGTTGGTAAAATCTGACGGCGCATTACTGTAGTAATCGTCATACATATCCTCAAAAAAGACAGCAAAAACAAATTGGATTTGATTGAATAATAGTCACTATATCGAATATTGCGACCCTATAAACACTTAGCAAGCTGTTAACTGGTTAACATATCTAATAAGCTAATTTATATTACATCAACAAAAATGTGTATAGATTATAGTTTTATTGATAATCATTATCAACAAATTATTTTATATAGTTAATTGGCTTCAAAATTTTTTGTTGTTTAGAATAGAACACTTAGATATGAGATATGAATAGATACTCTTAATAGCCACTGCTGTAATCATTGATGATTTTTCATCATCACATTAGAAACTAAAACACGCTAAAGGCGTGGTAAGTATATTTGATGGTCAAACGTTACCCATAAAAAAAGACCAGCTGGTTGCTGATCTTTTTCGGATATAACTGATAGGTATTATATAAATTGTAATTATAGAAAACTATAAATTAGTTAACACTTTGTGGTGAGTTGATGGTTAGCTCAACACGACGGTTTTGCTGACGACCACTTTCAGTGTTGTTACTAGCGATTGGACGGGTTTGACCGTAAGCAATCACATTGATACGGTTAGAAGCAACACCTTGAGCGGTTAGGTAGTTAGCGACTGAATAAGCACGATCACGTGACAGACCCATGTTATAAGACGCAGAACCCGTGCTATCTGTATGACCAGCGATGTTTACCGTGGTTTTGTTGTATTGGTTCATCGTTTGTGCAAGCTTGCTAAGCGTAGGCTTGAATGATGAGTTTAATGTTGCATCATCAAAGGCAAACGTAATGCTACCTGGCATAACCAAGTCGATGTTACCCGTTGTTGGGTTTTGCTCAACTGATACACCAGTACCAGCCATTTGTTGCTCAAGTTGCTTGGCTTGACGCTCCATGTAATAACCAACGCCTGCACCTAGAGCTGCGCCGATAGCTGCATCACGACCAGTTTTGTCACCACCAGTTGCTTTAGAGATCGTTGCGCCACCTGCAGCACCTACTAGAGTACCAAGTGCTGTTTTATTTAAACGTTGTTGTCCAGTGTTTGGATCAGTAGTACAACCACTAAGAGCCAAGCCTGATGCTACTGCTGCAATCATTAATGTATTACGCATAATCGTTCCTCTTAAGCTTAAAAGTTATAGACACTAAATAGATAGACAGATAGGCACTAACTAAATAGTTGCTAAGTTATAAGTACAATGTGCTTTTTATAAATATTTGGTATTAATTCCTTCTAGGTGCATATATGCACTCGTCATTATTATGGCAATTACATTCTAATTATGTGTAATATTTTGTCACATCTATGTATAACATCTATATATAAACATTTGATCAGAATTTGAAGAACATCATCATGCTTATCCTATTTATAACGCCTCACACCTTTATTATCATCAGTCACGTTTACACTCGTACACTAGGATAGGTTTCTGCTAAAATTACGCTATAGCATCAGATATGATAAAAAGCGGTAATGTACAACGCCCGTAACGGATAGTTTATATACTAATAAGATTGACCGAAAAGGATCTAGCATGCGACTGACATCTACTATCAAAAACATACACAAACGTAATCCTAAGCTAGGAAAAGCCGTCTCACTTGCCACAGCAACAGGGGTCATCGCCGCTAATAGTATCAGCTGTAGTATTCCCTTATGGTTCATGGGTGTTGGTAAGATACTGACTGGCGCATCGATTGCCGATAAAACTGTGATTAAAATCACCAATCATTGGATTAGTAGCAATAATGCTTTAATCGATAATATGTTGCCAAGAAAAGACTGGCGCATTCAATTACCCGATGACGTCAATACTAATGGCAAATACCTACTCGTCAGCAACCATCAGTCTTGGGTCGATACCAGTATTGTGCAGTACATTAGCGAAAAGCGCCTACCATTGACCCGGTTTTTTACCAAGTTTGAGCTGATTTATATTCCGATAGTGGGTCAAGCTTTTTACTTTTTAGACTTCCCAATGATGCGTCGTTACTCTAAAGAAGCCGTCGCAAAAAACCCTGCCCTAAAAGGCAAAGACATTGAGGAAGCCAAGCGGGCTTGCGCATTATTAAAAGACAAGCCATTTACCTTGCTAAACTATTTAGAGGGTACGCGCTTCACTAAGACCAAACATGATCTACAAAAGTCTCCTTATACGCACTTGCTTAAGCCAAGAGCAGGCGGTCTATCGCTGGCTATTAACGCGTTAGGAGCAGATATCGATGGCATGCTAGATATGACCATTGTTTATCCAGATGGCGTGCCAACTTATGGCGATCTATGGAAAGGGAACATCAAGCGCTTGGGGGTTGATGTCAGACACATCAAGATACCGGATGATTTATTTGCTGGTATTCAAAACGGTGGCTACGAAAATGATCCTGCAATCAAAGCGCAAATGTTTGAATGGGTTGAACAAATATGGCGCGAAAAAGATCAATTGATTACAGACATGCTGGCTGAGTTTGAAACAGCGCCTACTGCTTAATAGTTGAGAGTATCGAGGCGGTTTAGACAATAGTAAACATGGCTGGGTTAAATGATGGCGCTTAAAATGGTCAGGACTAATGTGTAATTATCATAAAAGATAGGTTGTTTTTTGCCCCTATTCATTGATAATGTGAGAAGTCATAAACCTATGATTTTTTGCTCACTCATTACTCAATAGCCATGTTTCTATTTACGTCGCTATTTTTTGTGTTATTCATTCTCTATAAGGTTTGTCTGTGCCCGCCTCCTCTACTACTAGCCCGCATCTAGACTCAGCAACCGTGCCGAATCGCTCATCCTATCTGTCAGATGATGAACCGCCACGACCAAATCGCCCTAAGCCAAGTCGGTTACGGCTCACTTATGATATTGTGATGATTATCGCTATCAGTATTGATCTCTTATTGATTAGTATTGATGCCATCTTGATGAGTGATTTTAGCCACAATGCTGCTGCTTGGCTGACCATTGGCACAGCGCTTGATTGGTACCAAAATACGTTGCATGAGCCTTTACGTACGGCTGGTGGGTTTTTTACCGTGTTTTTAATCGTTGAGCTGCTACTACGCTGGGCCGTTGCGATTAAACAAAAAATCTATTATCGCTGGTTCTTTTTTCCTTTCGTACATTGGTACGAGGTATTGGGCTGCTTTCCGCAACTGCGAGCCTTACGCTTGTTTCGAGCGGTGATTATTGGGAGACGACTGTATCAGCTCGGCTACCAAGTACTGCCGCAACTATGGATCAACCGCATCAAATTCTACATCAACCTTTTGTTAGAAGAGCTGTCTGATCGCGTCATATTAACGACCATTCAGAATTTTCGGCAGCAGTTGACCGACCCTAACACGCATAAGTCATTTATTGAATCTACTATTGCTCGCAATCGTAGTGAGATAGAAGCGGCATTATTGTCTGTCCTGCGCCAAGAGCTTGCACCAAAACTTCAGGAACTGACCGCCTCTTCAGGTAGTGGTGTCTTGGCGACTGAAGTGGGTAATGCTATTGAAGAAGGCTTAGCCAACACCCCAGAACTGCGCCGCTATCTACGCATGATACCTATCGCTGGCAGCTTGATCGAATCGCAATTGCAGCATGTCGGCCACAATGTAGGCGAAAACGTCGTTTACGCCTTGAATAAGCGCCTTCTTGACCCTGAACGCCTCGATTCACTGATGGTGGCTATTGCCAGTGGCGTCGCAAAAATAGACACAGACAACACAGCCCTAAATACGTTGATCTCTAGTATCATTGATGACAGTTTGACCGAATTTGAAGCACAAGTAAAAGTACAGCATTGGAAGCACCAAGACATGCTCAACTTATAATGCTGACTATTATATGACTCGACAATAAAACCAATAATAGCGTCGACTCAAAATAAAAATGCCACCGAATACACAGCGACAAGATTATCTTTGAGGATTTATATATGACCATCCAAACCAATGACCATCAGACTTCAAGCGCTGCAACAGCGTTGGCATTTTATGGCAAAATGTTGACCTTTTCTCGCGTGCAGTTCAGTACAGATGATCTGAGTATTATTGAGGCCGAACTTGCCAAAACATTGAGTAATAAATCGAGCAATATTCCCGTTTTAATCGATAGTGACGTTGAGCAGGATTTGTCGGCGTTGGTAGAATTATTATGGTCATGGGGTCTACAGCCCATTGGCGTCGTTACAGGTATCTTAGATGAGCAAGCACGCGCACAGCGTTTGGCCATATTCCCCGCCGATGGCAAACGTATCGAACGTATTGTCTCTAACAAAAAACCACCTGCTAGAGTCAGCGAAACGCCAGATATTCAAAGTGGCGAGACCAATACAACAAGTCATGACACTGCTGCAACCAATGACGCAGCCTCTGAAACAACTATATCGACTGTCACAGCAGAAACATTGGTGAGTGCTGAGCATATTACCAGTCTGTTCTATGATCAAATGCTACGCTCAGGTCAGAGCCTAAATCACGTTGGTGGCGACTTAATCTTGACCAATAGTGTCAATAGTGGTGCAGAAGCCATCACTGACAATAGCTTACATGTTTATGGCCGTGCTCAAGGCCGATTGGTAGCAGGCGCAACAGGCGATAAAGATGCTCGTATTTTCTGTCAAGTATTTAACCCGACCCTGGTTTCAGTGGCAGGTACTTACTGCTTGCGAGACAACTTACCTGAGCATGTGATTGATAAGTCAGTACAAGTAAGATTTGTTGAGGGTGAAGGTTTGGTATTTACTGTTATGGACAATGCTTAAACCAAAAAATTGTTCTTTATCACAGATGCTTCAGTTATTTTTCAGTAAAATACGCTAGAAATCTTCGATAAAAAACTTTTGAATGGTTATATCAATATTATAGTAAGTTTATTTAACAAAAATGTTCTATGATGAATCTCTAGCTCTGCCACTATTTGCAGAGTCCGTGAGCGTTTATTTTACTGTTTACAAGATGCCCAATCGTCAGACCAATTTTGGGTAGTAACGCCTTGTAAATTATCTATAAGTTGTTTTTTGCTTTAGTATAGACTTGCTATAATTTTATGTTTATTTATGCTAGGCTAGCTTCGCAGATAGCTCATACATTGTATGTGTCGTCACCTCGTGTATGAGCAAGAGTAAATCGCGTTATTCATATAAAAGATATCCCATTGATTCATAGGAGTGTGCCATTGTGGCGAAGATAGTTGTAATCACTTCAGGTAAAGGCGGTGTGGGCAAAACCACAACAAGTGCCTCTTTTGCTGCCGGTTTAGCGTTGCGTGGCTATAAAACAGTCGTTATCGATTTTGATGTAGGTCTACGTAATCTAGACTTGATCATGGGTTGTGAGAACCGAATTGTTTATGACTTCGTTGATGTCATCACTGGTAGTGCCCGTTTGTCGCAAGCGCTTGTCAAAGACAAACAGCTAGAAAATTTATACATCCTTCCTGCCAGTCAAACGCGTGACAAAGACGCACTGACAGATGAAGGTGTGGCAGAAGTTATGACAGAGCTGTCTAAACAGTTTGACTATATCATCTGTGACTCGCCTGCTGGTATCGAGCGCGGTGCACAGTTGGCTATGTATCATGCGGATGAGGCCATCATTGTCACCAACCCTGAGATTTCTTCAGTGCGTGACTCAGATCGCATCATTGGTATTTTGCAAAGCCAGACAAAAAAGGTAGAAGAAAACCAAGGTTCAGTCCGTGAGCATCTGGTCATCACTCGTTATAATGCCGAACGTGCCGCCGCCAATGAAATGATGGATATTGATACCATTTCTAATGATATCTTGAAAGTGCCTTTACTTGGTGTGATTCCTGAAAGCCATTCAGTTCTAGAAGCATCTAACCATGGTGAGCCAGTCATTCATTATACCGATTCTATCGCTGGTCAGTGTTATGATGATATCGTTGCCCGTTTCTTAGGCGAAGAACGTCCTTTGCGTCACATTGACGTGAAGAAAAAGAGTTTATTGCAGCGCTGGTTTGGAGGTTAATGATGACTAAGAAAAAAGGATTTTGGAGTAGCCTATTTGGTACTGATGACAGCAATAGCGCAGGCAGTGCTAATTTGGCTACTGAACGCCTCAAGGTTATCGTGGCTAGCGAAAATCGGTTGAACAATCGCCTCACTGCTGATCGTATCGAAAAGATGAAACGTGAAATACTCGAAGTGGTCAATAAGTACGTGAATGGCGTTCAGATAGATGATGTGAATATCAATCATCGTTCTGAGGACAGCTTAGATGTCTTAGAGATGAACATCAGCTTACCTGAACACAAAAAATAAGCTTATCAAAGTATCCGTTATTGATGCTTTGATAACGTATTAAAAAAGCCCCCAGTATGATACTGAGGGCTTTTTTATTGCATGTCTAGTATAGGTGTCAATCAGTCGCTAATGAAGCATTCACTATTTCATGCGTGCGATTAAATTGTCTTTTTTGATAAACTGATGGTATAAAGCCGCACCGATATGGGCAAGCGTAAACGTAATAATAGCAGGCCAGATAATACCCGTGTGCAAATCATTATAAAAGCGCGCCAAACTTCGATCTGGCGTAACAAATACGGGGATCTCAAATAAGCCAAAAATATCCACTGGTCGTCCACCATAAACCGACATCAACAACCCTGCAATTGGCATCGCAATCAATAGAGCATACAGTCCAAAATGTGTTAAGTGGGCCAATAAAGCTTGCCATTTCGGCATTGGCACAGATGGTGGCGCTTTAGTCAATAGGCGGTTAATCACCCGTGCTATCATCCAACACAGTAAACTGATACCAAACGCTTTGTGTAATCCGATGTAAAAACCATTATCAAGATTTTCGTATAACAGTATCATCGACCACGTGACCAGTAATAAAACCGCGCTGATCCAATGGAAAATACGACTACTGACTGACCATTTTGACAAACTTACCTCTGTGTTTCTCATGAGCTGTCCTATTACCCTTATCATTAGTTATATATTATCAATGATATAGACCAAACAGCGACTCATTATTCATTCAACAGCTAAAAATAATTGAATGGATTGAGCTATGATCTCTGGCGCAAAGACCATTCCAAACCTAAATAAGAAACTAGCTATCCAAATCAATCAATTGATAAGCAATATTATCTAGGTCTGGCACCAAGTACACTTTATCATCAATCATAACGGCTTGAAAAAGATAGGATAGCACAACGTTTTCGTCAAGCGGTATCATCGCTTCTGAGTTATCTGCAATCTTCGTATCATTGAACGATTCTGGCAGCTCAATATCTTTGACTTCAGCAATACGGGCTTGTAATTGTTGAAGCTCGCCTGCCGTTTGTAATGCTAAGCGATGACTCGATGTATTACCTTCTAATACAATTATCTTATCTGGTGTCTCATTTTCTGGTAATAAATGAAACACAACCACGTCCTGTTGCTGCCAGTCGTACAACGAAATACGCTCATCGTAATCGTCTACACTCAAGATCAAACTACTAGGAATCAGCCAATCAGGTTGGTTAAATGCTGGGACAATTGTGACATCAAGCATCCCATTATTGGTGGTCAGTAAGCTCACTGCTTCAAACGAATGTTTCAAGATTTTTTTCATATGTCGCTCACCATAAGTTAAGACAAAGAGGCAGTCACTGCCCGTTCACTAATATAATCTGTCAATTTTTTTGCTAAATCGGCTGGACTACCGATAAAATCGCAATATCCTGAGTCAATAATAGCTTGAGGCTGACTGGGACAAGCACTCAAACTTGGATCTTGCACCCATAATTGGCTATGATTGTCTTGAATAAGATCTAAATATTGAGAACCATCGTTGCCCATACCAGAAAATATAATATTGATAAGCTCACTACCATACACATCACTGGTGTTTTTGAGGATCTGTCCAATGGCTGGTTTGTACTCGCCAACCCACTCTTGTTCTAATAATATCACTCGGCCTGTCGAATCACAGACAATCTGTCGATCAATCGGCGCGATAAGACATTGACCTGCCCGCAGGCGCTGTGAAGAAGTAATGATATGACAAGGCCAATCGTTATGGCGATTCAATACGCGTGGTAAAGTACCAATCATGGCGTTATTAAAATGATGGGCCAATAACAGACAAACGGGTAGCATGGGCGACAAATTATCCAAGAATTCTTTGATCGCACTAGGTCCGCCCATAGAAGCACCTAAAAATACTACGTATTGCCACTCTCTATCTTTATTCTCATTTTTTTGAACTGGCACATCGATTAAAGTGGGTAACGCCAGTGTATGCGCCAGTTTGCGTTTGAGCTTACGCTGCCATTTGGCATATTGCCATGCCTCATTCAGATAAGGTGCTTGGCTAAACCCTATCAAAATAGCCGCCGCTTTGGAGCCCGTCGTTGCAGCAACTATATTGTCATCATAGTCACTGTCTATCAGCCAGATATCAATCGCTGGATCTATAAGCTCGCTTTTTCTTCGTAACTGTTCTTGTGACATACAGCCCACAAGGATTAGGCCAAAACTACGCACGGTATCCGAAAACGCCATGCGCTGGTGATGGTCTTCTGCAATGACCATCACCTTAACACTTTCTTTGTTTTTTTCTTTTAGTTCTAACCTATTGGCATTATCCTTCATGAGTCAAGCTGACCTCTTTACCCAGTATTCTCTGGATTTTATTTAGTAGCTCTTGTTCTTGGAATGGTTTACCCATGTAATCGTTTACACCAATCTCCAAAGCACGCTCACGATGCTTCTCACCCGTACGTGATGTGATCATGATAATTGGGATATGTTTCAAATGCTTATTGTGTCTGACCTGAGTTGCCACCTCAAAACCATCCATACGCGGCATTTCAATATCTAGTAGTATCATATCTGGTGTCGTGTCTTGTAATATATCAATCGCATCGATACCATCTTTTGCAACCACCACATTGAACCCTTGACGCTCTAAGAAACGCGACGTTACTTTACGTACAGTCACTGAGTCATCAACCACTAAGATGGTTGATTTAGACTCTATACGCCCGCGCTTAAAGTCATCAGCGTTTGAGAGGTTTCTCCCTAGTTGTACATTACGCATTAATGCAATCAGGTCTAAGATCAGCATGACTGAGCCATCACCCATAATAGTTGCAGCAGAAATCCCTGGTATATGAGACAACTGCTGTCCTAAAGGTTTTACCACCACTTCGATACGAGAGCCTGCGATTTGATCGACTTGTAGTGCAATATTATGACCAGTACGGTTCTTAATAAGAATCAGCGGTAGACTGGTATTGGTGTTGACGACCAGCTCATTGAGTTTATTACCGGATAAAATCTCATTTAAGTAGCGCACTCGATAGTCAACATCTTCAAAGCTTAATGTGGCTTCATTTGACTGATAATAATCATAAAGCTTCTCTGGATTGACACGCACCACACGCTCAATTTGCACCAAAGGTATGGCATAGTAACGATCTGCTGCTCGAACCACCAACGCATCAGACACCGCAACTGTTAGTGGCAAACGCATCGTAAAATGCGACCCTTTGCCAAGTTCTGAGACAACCGATACCACGCCGCCCAGTTGACGAATTTCACTAATGACCACATCCATACCTACGCCGCGACCTGAAATCTGGGTCACTTGTGTGCTGGTACTTAATCCTGCATTGAAGATGTACTGCATGACATCAAGATCAGTAAGGCTATTATCATTTGCATCAATAAGACCTTGAGCAATCGCCTTGCTACGTACTGCTTCTACATCGATTCCACGACCATCATCTATCAGCTGAATAACAATCTCACTACCTTCGCGATGTACTTCAAGCGTGATATGCCCGCTACGCTCCTTCCCTGCTTTTAGACGCGTCGAAGTGTTTTCGATACCATGGTCAACCGCATTACGTAGCATATGCTCAAGTGGCGAGGTAATACGTTCTAGAATGGTTCTATCCATCTCATCATCAGCATTGATGATTGTCAATTCGACAGACTTATTAAGCTCGTTGGCAGTCTGACGCACGATACGCTCAAGGCGCGGTGTCAAACGCGTAAATGGCACCATACGCGAATTCATGAGACCATCTTGCAGCTCAGTTTGCGTACGCGATAGCTGTAATAGCAAACTTTCGCTATCACGGGTCTTTTCTAATAATGTGTGATTAATATCAATCAAATCTGAGGCAGATTCTGTCAAAGATTTTGATAGCTGATTCAAAGACGAATATTGATCCATTTCTAGCGGGTCAAAATCTTCATTATTAATCAACTCATCATCGATTTGCGATAGTATTTGTGCTTCTAGCTCAATCTCCATTCGGCGTAATTGATCAGCCAGTCGCTGTACAGTGATGCCCATATCCTCAATACTGTTGGTCAAGCTACTGATACCCATATCGATACGAGCGCGGTTAATCGCTGACTCTCCAGATAGATTGATCATATGCTCAATCAGACCGCCTGAGATACGAATCATCTCATTACTGCTCACACTCTGATCGTCCTCAGTAACACTACTACTGAGCATGGAGGGCATCTCGCTAATATCTTTTGCCAAATACTGGGAATCTTGCTTTTCTTTAGCAATAAGAATCGCTTCTCGCTGTGCTTGTAATGACTCTTTTGGAATATGCTTTAACCCATCAGGATTTTTGCTAAACAGCTGCAATGCTTCGATTAATAAGCCTGGAACGGGCGGATTGACATTTTGCCTAAGAACAGACACTGCATCTGCAAGCCAATCATGGCTTGCCACTAACAATTCAACCACCTTTTTAGTGGCAGGACGGCGACCATCTACAAAATCCTTGTAGACCGCCTCCATTTCGTGAGCCAAATCAGCAATACCACTCGCTGTCACCATTCGCGCACCACCCTTAATGGTATGCAAGTCACGCTGGAGTGCCTGTATCACAGTGGTATTGCTCGTGTCTTTTAAGAATATAGGCAGATATTTGTTGCGGTTGGTTAACTCTTCTGCTTCTTCTAAAAATACCGCCAAAATGTCAGGGTCAGGCAAGCCATTCGCCCATGACTGCTTAATCATTCTATCTAAGCTGATAGTGTCAGACACGTCATCGATACTTTGAACGGGGTTAGCAGCTGTATTATAAGTGTCCGCTTCAAGATTGTTTTTTGGGTTTGGTATGATGAGTTCTACTATCTCTGGCAATACTTTTGCTTTTTCAAACTGCTGGAGCTGCTCAATAAGTTCTGAGGTAAAGAATGATTTGTTGTGATTCACCATATGCGTTACTTGCAAAGATATGGTATCTTGCACTCGTTGCATAATCTCTAACCACTGCACGGTTGGCGCTTTTCTGTTTTCTACGAAGGCTTCATAGATACTTTCCGCTTCATGCGTCAGATCGCCAATACTGCGGATACCTGCCATTCGTGCACCACCTTTGATGGTGTGCAAATGTCGCTGTAAGACCTTTAATGCGTTGATATTGCTAATATCTGCACGCCACTTATTAAAGCTTTCGTCTAGGGCTGTATCCAGCTCCTGCGCCTCTTCTAAAAAGATCTCTAGTAGCTCAGCATCGGTATCAATAGATTCAAGTTGTATATCTGGTACTGGCACAGTACGAACAATAAAAGCGTCTTCATTGTTGTGCTCATCTGTTTGGTAAATACTTTGCAAATCTTCGAGTACTTGTTTGTCTATTTTTAATGAGGTACTACCAGCCAATGCATCGAACAATCCCACTAACTGAGCATGTCCAGCATGTAGTATGGCTTGAGTCTCTGTATCTTTTACTTTATTAAGATGATCGTGCAAATAGGCATAAGCATGACC
Source organism: Psychrobacter alimentarius (assembly GCF_001606025.1). NCBI lineage: Bacteria > Pseudomonadati > Pseudomonadota > Gammaproteobacteria > Moraxellales > Moraxellaceae > Psychrobacter > Psychrobacter alimentarius. Next base: position 2,831,502 of record NZ_CP014945.1, read on the forward strand.
AAGCTCAGTTAGGATGGCCGTAAATTTTGGAAAGTTTTTTGCCTTATCAGATAAATGCTTTATTTGTGATATTTGTTGCTCTATATAATCTTGAACTTGCTCTATTTCAGAATGATTGAGCGCATTGTCCAATTCCCACTCAGCATCTAACAACTCGTCAATATTGTTGTCTAATAGCTGTGCTATCGTCGGTTTGTTATCAGATATGTATTCCGTCTCTTTAACATAGTCTTTTTCACCAAGCATGGCTTGCAATGATGCTATGTCATGCTGACTTTGCGTGTCTTGCATCTGCATGTCTTGTATCTGGAAGTTTTGTTCATAGCTATGCAAATAACCATTCATCAACGTAGACGATTTGGCCAAAGCCTCTAAATGCTGAGTGTTCATGGCTATATCTTGTTGCTGCAACTGCTCTAAGCTCTGCTCAATAGTTGCACTAACTTCGCTAATAGCAGCCAGTGCACTAGAACCAGAAGCTCCTCTCAACGTATGAAATGCCCGTACAATATCATCTGTGACTTCAATATGAGTTTGATCTTGATGCACATCAACGAATCGATCGATATCGCGTAACAATCCTTCTGCCTCGTCGATAAAAATCTCAAAAAATGCTTTTTCTTGCTCACTTTGAGGGATTAGAACAATGGGAGCTTCTGCGATCATTTCATTCACAGAGTTGATGTTTTGCAGTGCAATATCTATCTCTTCGTTATCCTCTTCTAATTCATCCAACAATATTGAATCTTTACTGTCTTTATCTTCAAGATCGTTTGTCGCTTGTTCCCATTGCTTGGCAGATAACTCAGCATAACTAAAGGCATCACCTTGCTGTTTACTGTAGGCATTCGCACAAGCAATCCATAGAGGTATCATAGCAGGATAATTTTGCTTGTTGTTTTCAAATACATTTAGCATGGTCGGGTAAGCAGCTAATACCTCTGTAACCAGCTGACACATATCATCTGTCACAGCGATACTACGATCCAAGATACGATTGAGCATATTTTCTATGGCCCAAGCCAGCTCAGCAGTATAGTGAGCACCCACCATGCGACCTGACCCCTTTAAGGTATGGAACCCTCGGCGGATATCTGTCAGCCCACTTAAATCTGTAGGAGACAGTTGCCAATACTCATACAAAGGAAGTATTTCAGCCAATACTTCCTTGGCTTCTTCTATAAATATTTCTTTAATATCAGGATCTGCATCGCTTGCATCGGCTGGCAACTGCTCAGCTTCTTGCATAAAAGGCATGAGTACTGCTGGAATCTCAGAAATCGATAAAGGTTTTAACACATCTCTTTCATCATGCTTTGTTAGGTGAGACTCACTAACTGCACTAAGTATTTCAGATGTTTCTACATGGTCAGTTGGATTCGGTACTTCAAACTCTAAGCCGTCTTCTAGTCCAAAAGAAGCGTCATCCGATTCTACTTGTTGGTCTATTAGAACGGTATCAGAGATAGCGAGACCCGTATTGATAGGCTGCTTTGCCATTAGATTTTGACTTTTTAAAACGATGACTGCTGGATCTAAGCTTGGCGCCCGCTGTGCCTCAAAATCTGCGAGTAATACAGGCAGAATGCTTACAGTTTCTGTAACCAGATTAACCACGTCATCTGTGACAGCCAAAGTATGGTCTAACAAGCGGTTGAGCAAACTTTCAATTGACCAAGCCATTTCACTAATACTAAAAGCACCAACCATACGGCCTGAGCCTTTTAGGGTATGGAAACCTCGACGCACCTCAGTAAGTGGGGTCAAATCTTGTTTGTCTTGCTGCCAGATAGGTAGAAAGTCTGTGAGGTCAGTGATGACATCCGTCACCTCTTCAATAAAGATGTCGCGAATCTCTGCGTCCATCTCAAAACTATCCGCTTTAATGGCTGCGCGAACTTGTGCTAAAGCTGCACTTTCTGTCTTATTGCGGATATCAGACGTATCTTGCTCTTTTACACTCTGATCGTCTGTATCGGTTAAAATCTGCGCAGTTAAGTGCGGATGACTAACCGGAGAAATCTCACCATTATCATCATAACGAAGGACGTCAGTTGCGACAGGTTTTTGAGTCAAAAAGATGTCGTCAATTTTCTCTGGTGCCTCAATGTAAAGCGCAAGTAGCTGTGCAGCTCGAGCGGCATATTCATTTGCTTGTGTTAATACTGTTTCGTCAAAAACTTGTTGGGCAAGGTAATCAAGCAACAGCTCAATAGAAGTCAATGCCTCCGCCAATGCCTGCGTGACATCCCAGCTAAGCACCTCAATATTATGAATGACCAACTGCGTAAATATACCGGCCACGTCCTCGATGGTTTGACGCACTATAGGCAAACCCATATCAGCAAAAGATTCGCCAATGCGAGCAAATTCAGCCTCATTTGGCAATAAATGAATATCTTGACGTTGCAAGTAATCATTAAAACTTTGCTTTACTTCTTCTACCGCGATGCGCAGCTCACGTAAGTTTTCACCAGCAGTGTTGGCGTCATAGCTATCTGGCGCTTGCATATCGATACGATAAGGCAATTCAGATGACGAAACAAAAGAGGTTGCACCTCCTATCTTAAGAGATATCGTCTGTTCTGTATTATAAATAGCGTCATATAACGCTTGCAGCTTTTGCTCAATTTGCCACTGTACTTGTACAAATCCTGTCTCTGAGGACAAAGCCTGCTCTATCTCTATCAGGAGTGTCTCAACTTGCAATCCATAATACGTCCAGCCTCGGCCTTCAAGTTGGTTCTTTATTTTTTGCAAAGGAACTAAGAGCGTTTGAGGTTCATCGAGATTAAAAATGAGGGTTTCAAGGGCGCTGAGGATTCGCGGTAAAAAGCGGGACGCTGTCGATGTATTCTGCGACAAGTGACTCAATACTGATTGAGTACGCTCGCTACTTGTTGTCAGCCCACTCAACTCAATATAGACGTTTATGATCAAATTTTTGATAAAATTGGACAACACCTCATCAGAGTGTTGATTGAAAGACGCAATGGCTTGCTCAAGCTGATTTAATAATGCAGCATAGTGTTCAGGTAGAGGCGTATTATTGCGTGCAAGATCTCTCAACCATATCTCAGTCAGATACCAGAGGTGTTTTACGTCTCTGTTCTGTGTGGTCTGCCACAAGTACTGACTAACCTTTTCTAAAACTGCCAACAAAGAGGGTTGATTGGTATTGGTCACCAATAAGGTTTGTACTTGCTTTCGCCAGACTAGAAGTAACTGTTGATAATGATGGTCAGTCAGATCAGCGGTCACGCTATTTGCTGGTATTATGGCCTCAATACTATCAAAAATAGTATCTTCGATAAGGTGACTGTATGCTTTCTCATACTGACTACCAATGAAGTGCAGAGGCAAGTTTGTCGTTATACCCAATTTCGACAGCGCTTGGGCGAGCCCTTCCACTGTTTTCTGAATTAAATCACTATGATAACTACCTGTATGCGAATATTGGTTTAGCTCGCGCTGCAACAATTTATGAGAGAACTGACCAATACGGCTGTGATAAGTAGAGAGGCCTTCATGGCCGATGGATTGTGCCAATAAACCTAAATGACTAGCAAGATTGGCAAGTAAAGGAAGACGAGCCATGGTGAGGGCACCACTTACTTGGTGATAGCTCTCTACTATTTGATCTTGATTAATGTCATCAGTCCCTGATTGCCAGCCATCAGATATCTGTGATAATTGTTGATTAAACAGTGGTAACAACCACTCAAGCGTCACTATGTTATTGGGCTGGTTTTTCATAGATTGATCCTAACTCGTTTAGGCGCTAATTTAGGCACTGATTTTTTGCCACACATTCACTTGCGGGTGCGCAATGCGGCGCATATTTGAAGGACGCCAAAACAACGCCTCACCGGGAGCCAATATAATATATCCACCTAACACACACTGCTCTGATAGCCTGGTTAAAATATCTCGCTGATCAAATTTACGAAAGTAGAGCAGCATATTTTGACAGATAATCACATGTTGAAGATGTGAGGTGGGTGGTTGTTGTTCAATAACATTGTGTAAAGCAAAATCTACATGCTGCTGTAAAACTGGTGCAACTTGCCACTGGGACTCGGTGTTTATTCTGATCGTAGCAGAATCAGTTGAATTTGGAGTATCAGTTGTAATTTTAGTACTCGATGGCCGAACAAACTGCTGGTATCGCTGTGGTATCAACAACTGCTGTCGACTGTCATACCGCCCCAATCTTGCTTTTGCAATTGCTTGCTGGCTGACGTCAGTACCCAAAATTGAGTAGTTCGTCAGCTGCTCCGATGCCAAGCTCATTGCAAGTGACCAAGCTTCTTGCCCACAAGCACACCCCACACTCCAAATTCGAAACAATTCGTTAGGAACTCTATCAATATGGGTATCAATAAGCAGTTGCTGCTGATGCTCTAAAGCGCACTTTATAACAAACTCTATAGACGGCATATGGCGAAAAAAACGGCTTTCGTGAATCAATACTTTGTCCAATAAACGCTGACGTATTGCGCTATTATTTGGTACTTGATCCCAAAGCTTTGTAATGCTCAACCCATGCAATGACGCTGTATGGTTAATTGCATTGGTCAGCCACTGCAATTGGACATCTGGTAAAACAAAGCCAATCTCTTGTTCTATATATTTTTGCCACTGCTGCACATCAATATAGTCTTCTGACATTAAAGCTCTCGCCAATACGGATTTTGATGTTTCAGGTAAACAGCTGTCTGGTCGAGTCAAATTATTCACGTCACCTACTATGTTTGTAGCTGCACGTTATTCTTACTCGCACAGCTTGCTCATGAATACATTAGTATGAAAAACACTTACCCTCTTATACATAATTAGGTAAAGACTTATTCTCAAACATTTTCTGAAAACATCTCTCTCTCGAGTAATTCAGTATCCAATAGCTCATCATCATTCGATACCTTAAAGCCTGTCACTGACTCTTGAAGTGCAGCAGCCATTTCACTTAACTCACCAATAGAACGTGCTGTTGCCATCGTACCAGATGAGGTTTGTGAAGTGATGTCTTGAATGATATTCATGGTTTGTGAAATGTGCCCAGCAGATTCGGCCTGTTGCATTGCTGCATTTGAGATGTTCTGAATCAAATCAGCTAGAGTATTAGAAACGCTCTGAACTTCTTCTAGTGCTTCACCAGCATCTTTTGCCAAACGCGCACCACGTACGACTTCGGACGTGGTTGACTCCATCGACATTACCGCTTCATTGGTATCAGCCTGAATCGTTTTTACCAGTGTTTCAATCTGCTTGGTAGCATTGGCAGAACGCTCAGCAAGACGTTGAACTTCATCAGCAACAACGGCAAAGCCTCGACCTGCTTCACCAGCCATTGAGGCCTGAATAGCCGCGTTCAATGCCAAAACGTTGGTCTGATCAGCAATATCATTGATCAAGCCGACGATATCGCCAATTTCTTGTGAAGACTCACCAAGGCGTTTGATACGCTTAGACGTTTCTTGAATCTGATCTCGAATGACATTCATACCTTCAATAGAGCGCTGTACAACCGCCGCGCCATTATGAGAGATAGCTACTGAACGCTGAGCAACAGTTGCAGATTCTGCCGCGTTATTTGAAACTTGGTCAATCGACACTGTCATCTCATTGATAGCTGCTGATACACCTGCGATTTCTTGAGCTTGGTGTTCAGAAGCTTCAGCAAGTTCAACTGCATTCATCTGTGTTTGCTCTGAAGATTGCGAGACGCGAACAGCCGTATTGTTGATAACCAATACCAACTGACGCAACTGGTCAATTGCGAAGTTAACAGAGTCAGCAATCGCCCCTGTAAAATCCTCTGATACCGTTGCATTGACAGTCAAATCCCCTTCTGCCAAATCTCCCAACTCATCTAGTAAACGTAGAATAGCTATCTGGTTACGTTCGTTCTCTTCTTGAATTTGACGAGCACGCTCAGACTCTGCTTCTGCTTCTTGACGACGACGTAAGGTTTCTTTTTCGATGAGTAACCGCTCCGAGCCACCGCGTTGCTTAAGCAAATTATAAAGAGCAAATAAGGTTCCCAGCACCCCTACGACAAATATCGCCACAGGTAACACCACAGCTTGATTGAAATCTACTAAATACTGACTCACTGACGACAGTGAATTGACCAGCCAGATCAGACAAGCCACACTTATTAGAACAAAAACGCCTAATAACACTCTCCACATACCATTCGCATCTTTGCTATCTACTGCTGTTTTGGTCGTACCAGTTGCAGATTTATTTATAACATCACTCATCGTACGTATTCCTTTCAGACAATTGTCAAAGTCTTATCGTGACTTTGACAATCTTACTGTTATAAAAGAAACAGTGATCAACAAAGTCTGTATGAATGCTGACATCCAAGCGTATCATGTCATTCGCCATTATTTTGTCATCAATATAATAGCCAATTAGGCTATCATCGACGGCTATATTGCAGCATCAGCATACTGCGGATCTTGCGCGAGCAGACTTGGCATAAAGACATACCAGTCCTGCTCATTTTTAAAAAATTTGCCATGATTATAAGGAGCAAAGGGCGAACTTGATTCAATGGCTTCTGCGCGGTATTGATCCTGAGTAAACTGCTCAATACCAATAACCTGATCTACCAATAGCCCTGAGAAAAAATCACCATGATCTATAACCATCACTTTACGCTGGCTCATTTGTGCTAAGCGGCTCGGCACTTGTAAAAACTGAGACAAATCTGTTATGGGTAACAAACGACCACGGATATTGGCGATACCCAGCATCCAAGGCTTGACTAAAGGCAAGCTTGTATACTCTGGCATGGCCAAAACTTCTGAGACTTGACCCATTGGCGCGACCAAACGCTGCCCGCCAATCTCAAAGACCACACCTTGCCAGTCATACTCTTGTCCACCGCGACGGCCACTTTTGCGAGCACGTGCCAGATCGGCTAGACGCAGAAGCTCAATGAATCCTTTGGAAGCCACAAGCTACCCCATTACTTTATGAATGATATTCACCAAACCATTCTCATCAATTGGTTTCGCCATGTACTCTTTAGCACCCTGACGCTTACCCCAAACCCTATCGGTCTCTTGGTTTTTAGTACTAATCATAATCACAGGAATATGAGCGGTGGTTTTACCACGAGTTATTTTTCGAGTTGCCTGAAAGCCATTCATCTCAGGCATGACCACATCCATTAAGATAACATCTGGTAAATGTTCCGCCGCCATTTGACAGCCCTGCTCGCCATTTATCGCTTCTAATACTTTAAAATTATGTCTGGCAAGCATGTCGCGGAATTTTGCCATTTCAGATGGTGAGTCATCAATGACTAAGACAGTAGTCATGGGAATTTCCTTTGTTTTCAAAGATATCCTTTGGGATATATTAATAGATTTATTGAGACAAGCTGCATAGAAATAACAGGCCAAAAATGAATGGCGACGTAATTTTTTTACAGTTGCGACTAAATACTAAGCAATCATGAGTCAGGTTAAGTACTACCAAATACTTGACCCTACAACCTTATCAATATCAATAGGTATCTACATACCTATCTGCAAATATCCAGTCGAACCAGTACTTGCAGGTATTCAAACTAGCGGTACTGGTTAATTGCCTCAAACAACTCATCTTTACTAAATGGCTTGGTCAAATACTCATCAGATCCAACAATACGGCCTCTTGCTTTGTCAAACAAACCATCTTTAGACGACAACATAATGACTGGTTTGTTGGCATAATCTGGATTGTTCTTTATTAATGCACATGTTTGATAGCCATCTAAACGCGGCATCATGATGTCGACAAAAATAATATCTGGATTGTTATCAACGATTTTCGCTAAAGCATCAAAACCATCAATTGCGGTCACTACTTCACAACCTGCTTTTTGTAACAAGGTTTCTGCGGTACGGCGAATGGTTTTTGAATCATCAATCACCATTACTTTTAAGCCATCAAAATTATTTTCCATCATATTGTCCTATAAACGACTGTTTATTCTTAATGCTATCTATCAATACAAAATTTTAACGGTTATTTCCATCTGCCCTACTACTTATTATTAGACAACGATGGACAGCTAAATTTGCATTACCATGAGTTACGACAGCTAACTTACCTTCTGTCAGTATCTGCCTCTCAAATACGGCTTCAACATAGGTTACTATACGCACTTTTCTCTCAAGAATCTTACTAAATTAAAGCAGATTATCCGCTTATTAAATGAGTAATAACGCTTCAATTGATGCCTCTAAATGCCGTATTTTTTTCAGATCTATTAACGCATTTTGTATTCAGCCACTATCATTTCTTGCTATCACTTTTGTCAAAGATTGCAAGCCTACATCAGAAAAGTGACAACTCTATGATATTTTTGCATTATATAGAAACGAAAAATACATTGCTGGATAATTTTATTTTGTAATACAAATGTATCGTAATATTTCATTAAGCTTGTTTTAGCACAGTTATTAATTTTTTTCCAGATATTAACGATCCAATATTCGTACTGTTCAGTAATAAAAGCAGTAGAACTTATCTATCAGCGTAATTATTTTGATTGCGCCACGGTGTTGAAAGCGCTATCTTCGTAAGCGGCATAAGGGTTTGGCAGTCGTTTTCCCTCATTGCCATTTACTATATAATACAATGACGACTACGATGGTGACTGCGATGACAGCTTCTCAAATTTTAAAGACCAGCACCTACTTTATCAGTGCTTTGATACTAGCTGCCTGTCAGCCCTCTGCACCTACCGACGAATCTGTGATGGTCGATGATAGTAGTACTGTAGATACACCTCTTGTTATTACCGATGATAGCGTCACCATGGCTCCAGACCATATATTAAGTATAAAACCATCACGTTATCAGCCTAGTATTGGACTACAAGGCAATCTTGAACCTGTCAAGCAAGTCAAGCTCATGACTGCACACCCAGTAACTATCGAAGAGGTATTGGTCACCGAAGGTCAGCTGGTAGAAAAAGATATGCCATTGCTCATCGTTCGACGTGTACGTTCAGACAACAGCGAAGCAAATTCACCCGATACTATAGAAAGCAATACTTCAACACCAGCGAAACGCACTCAGGAGCAAGAGCTTACAAGCGAGTCCAGTGGTACAAAACCACCAGAGAATCACGATAAATCTCAATCGGTCAAATCTATAATGGCTGAAGACAAAATATCTGATCTACAAGAAGAAGACTCTTCACGATCTTCATCCACTAACGATGACAATGTCTCTGTTAAAGATGACGTAACCGATAGTGCCGATCAAGAAACGCATTCAAAATCACCGTATAACTTGGTCACGATACGTGCGAGTTTTGCAGGGCGCGTAGAAGGGTTACAGGTCAAAGCAGAAGATCAGCTCGCAGCTCGTACGCCTCTTTTACAGCTGAATGATGAGACGCAGTTGTACTTTGTCTCATCATTACCCATTCAGGCAAAGCCTCAGCTTTCGATTGGTCAGACTGTCAACTTTTCAGTGAATGGACAATCAGACAATTTTACCGGTCAAATCAGCAAGCTGACCACAACGAGTCAACCAAAAAAGCTTTTAGTACATGTGGATGTGATTGAAAACAAAGCCAGTCGTGCCACATTATTACCAAACATGAAAGTCATAGGACGTGTGGACTATGGTCAAATAGATGTGGGTACAATTGTACCCAAGCGTGCGCTTCACGATGTTGACTTGACAGAATTACAAAAGCCACCATACAAGCCACTAAGACCTTTGACGGCCAATGTATGGATTATTGGACAAGATCAGCGCTTGATGCGTCGGCCTATTGAGGTAGTAGAATATAATCCTACAACAAAACAATATTTAATTGCAGGCATTAGTAATGACAGTCTGATTTGTTTGGCAGACTTACCTATTGATTCTAATGGTAAAAAAGTCATCGTTTCCTAATTAACAGCACCGACAGTTACATTACACAGAAACATTAACAAACCCGCTCTTGTTTTGTAACAGCCTAATTAGGCAATATAACGGTATTATATATGTCATTAACCGAGTATTTAGATTTTATATTTTGTCTATCTTGATGCTTATTTAAGGTTTTGATACCTATCAGATGACTTAACCTATTAAATGTTTTGAAGTCTCACAATTGATTGGTTAAAGCTATCTATATATGAAATATTTGATATATAAAGCATTTAGATGTATTACACTTTTGGTAACTATAACAACTAGAGGATAACCCATGAGCAAGCAAATTTTATTGATTGAAGACGATCCTGATTTGGCTGAGCTAATCAGCGACTATCTCACCATGAATTATTACGATGTCCATCATGCAGGACTTGGTCAGGAAGGACTTGACTTATTAGATGCCAAAGAACGTGAAATTGATTTGGTTGTACTCGATCTAATGCTGCCTGATATGGACGGTATGCAAGTGTGTCAAAAGATTCGCGGTAACAAAAACAACATGACCAATAAAGTGCCAATCATCATGTTGACAGCGAAAGGTGATACCACAGATCGCGTTTTAGGTCTTGAGATGGGTGCTGATGATTATATCGCTAAGCCATTTGAGCCACGTGAACTATTGGCACGTATTCGTGCGGTTATTCGTCGGCACGAACAGCCCAATCAAGCAGACAGCCAATCAGATAGCTTAACGTTTGGTCGTTTGAGTGTATTCCCTGATAGCCATGAAGTCACCATCGATGATGAGCCTGTTCGTCTGACGACGCATCAGTTTCAATTATTGCATTACTTTGCCACGCATTCTGGTAAAGTACTGAATCGCGAGCAACTTTGGCAAGCCATGCCAAACGACGACAGCTCAGACAATATTGATCGTGCCATTGACGTACATATTTCGCGCTTACGTGCTTTGATTGAAGACAATCCACGTCAGCCAAAACGAATCATTACCGTACGCGGCGTTGGTTATCAATTTGCAACAGATCAGGTATAAGCATCTGATAAAAGAGATGGTTTAATGCAGCAGTTGGGATTTCGTTCCGTATTTGCCAAGCTATTTGCCAGTGTCATGCTGGCTCTTATCTTGTTTGCCGTTGCTATGGTGTTATTGACACAACTTGTCCATGACAAAGATGCAGGTATTCGCTCCGAAGTCCTAGCCACGCAAATTTTGGGTCAAATCGATCCGTTTTTGCATGAGCTGAATATCTCTGTTAGCAAAGACAACAGGTTACAGTCACGCTTTATGTTGGCTGTGGTCAAAAAAAGCTTTGATATTTTTGATGAGTCATTGCAAGCAAAGATGGGCTTGTATGACAGTGAAGGTCGTTTGTTGATGCAAACCGACAACAGTGACCTACCACTTGAATTGCCAGCACCACCTTCTTTATTGTCCCGTGTGTTTCCTTCGTTTGCAGATACCTCCCCTACCAAGCAAGCTCAAGTATATAGCAGCACTGGTTATACGCTTCTGTATGAATCACGTTTACCACCCAAAAAACCTGTACTTTCTGCTGCCCTAAATTTATTTACGGGTACGCTGCTCTTGCTCATCATTATGGCAGGCGTCCTGTGGGTGATTGCACGTACCATTACTTGGCGTATCAATCAGATGAGTCAGCAGATGGCACAATTGGGTGATGGTGATTTTACCGTGCGGGTAAACGCGCAAGGTAATGATGAGATTGCTTCACTAGCACGTGGTTTCAACCAAGCCGCTCAAAAGATTGAACATCTTATCGATGCCAATAATTTACTATTGGCGCACGCTTCGCATGAATTGCGTACGCCCATCACTCGTATCCGTTTGCAGATAGAGATGATGGATATGCTGACGGATCCATTACCCGTCGATATCAAAGCAAAGTTTGATAAACGCGCTCAAGCAATTAATCGGGATTTATCAGGGCTTAATGATTTGGTAGAAAGCATTTTGCTGGTTAGCCGCTTAGATGCTGGTCATGCTTTGCAACAAGTGGAGCGCTTGGATTTGTATGACCTTATGAACCAAGAGCGTCAACATTATCCTGAAGCCACTTTGATTGGTGAGCACATTATGATCGATGGTCAACCATCGATGCTGACTCACTTAATTCGTAACTTATTGACCAATGCCATGCTTCATGGCAAACCACCAGTCACAGTATTGCTGTATGGCGTTCAGAGCGTCGATCAAGCGGATGTTATTCCTGACTATCTATTACAAACCGTGCTTTGCAGCAGCTTTGTGGATTATAACAGTTCTGATTTTGATACTTATGAACAACCCAATCATACCGATGAGTCTGCAGAACAAAATGACGCGTCTAGCCCGACTGAGAAAATGAAGGCTGAAACAGCAGAGGCGATGTTACCGGCGCCACTTCTCTATAGAAATGGTGAAAGTCTTGTGTTAGAAGAGGATGGCAATACTGATGTGAATGTAGACAACAGCGCTGACAATCTTGACGCCAGTACCGTTTCAGCGGATGCTACTACTAAAGGCACTGCATCTGATGTAGAGTTATCTAAAACTTTAGTGAAAAATTCACTCAAATCCAATAGTACGTCGTCACTGATTGCAGACTATCATAGCTTCACCAACGATTTGACGGGTAAAATTAAGAAGGTCATGTGGAGAGCTGTTCCTGAGGAAAAAATATCTTCTCAAAACAACCATATGTCAACTATCACAAATGGTGAAATGATTACTACATCTAAAAATGGTACTGTCAGAAGTAACGATAAAATGCAAAACATTGATACTACGCCCAAATCGAACAAACCAGTCGCTGATTCAGCAGTGACTAAAAATGAGACTAGGAATGGCGAAGAAGCGTCTAGCGCACCGCGTAAAGAAGGCTTATTTTCTAAACATTTGAAAAAATCCAAAGCTGAACCAGAACGTCCGTTACCTAAGTATGCCGTGCTGGCTGTTATTGATGAAGGCACAGGCATTCCTGAGGATAAACGTGAAGAAGTGTTCAGTCCGTTTGTACGGTTGCAGCAAAAAAACAAAGGCTCAGGCTTAGGCTTATCATTGGTTTCACAAATTGTGACCGCCCATCAAGGTCGCATTCTTACCGATACGGTTAATGGTCATACTAGATTTTTGGTTATCATACCTGTCAAACACGACCCTCATTATCATCAGCACAACTAACGGATGGCGTTATCGAATCTATGATTCTTTAACGCTATCATCGTCACTTACCTTCTCCAAAACACCCCTCACTAATAGCGATTAGTCATAAGCCAGTCACGGATGTGCATATCCAAAACACCGAATAATATGCTATATTAACGCCCCTTATTATAGGGTTATTGACGATTGTTATTGAATTGGCTTCTTTACGTTGTTAAGGAGGCATGGCAATACGTTCATGACTATTAAAAAAATTATTGAATTTTGAGCCCTCCATGAATGACATGATTGTCTTAAACGATGTGACCAAAAGTTTTTTAAGCGACCGATCAATCAAAAACGAAGACGGCAAACCGCATTGGTTTACTGCTGTTGAGCCGACGTCTCTCGCTGTAAAACAAGGGGAAATCTTTGGTCTAATGGGCTATTCGGGCGCAGGTAAATCGACCCTATTGCGCTTGATTAATATGCTTGAGCGTCCAGATTCAGGTCAAGTCATCATTGATGGGACTGATTTGACGACGTTGTCTGCCAAAGACTTACGCATTGCTCGGCACAATATTGGTATGATTTTTCAGCAGTTTAACCTCATGTCTAATCGCACCGTTTTTGATAACGTGGCTTTTAATTTAACAGTGTCAGGTTATCCCAGCCGTGATATTCATAAGCGCGTCATGGAATGTCTTGAAATTGTCGATTTAATAGATCGTGCTGGTCATTATCCTGCACAGCTATCGGGTGGACAAAAGCAGCGCGTTGGTATTGCCCGAGCCATTGCACCAAGCCCAAAAGTCTTATTGGCTGACGAGCCAACCAGCGCACTCGATCCATCGACGACCCGCAGTCTATTGACCTGTCTACGCGATATCAATGAACAACTTGGCGTGACCATTGTGATTGTGACCCACGAGATGAGTGTTATTCGTAGGTTGTGTGACCGTGCTGCATTATTGCATCAAGGCAAATTGCTAGAAGTGGCAGAAGTAAGAGATGGTTTGATACAGGCAACTACCCAGATTGGCAAAGGCTTAGTCGTTGAGGACTAATGAGGCAGGAGAAATAAATATGTTAACTGGTACTGAATTATCCGCCTCTATAGACAAGTTGTTTGCGCTGCGCAAAGAGATTGTGGATGCTTTTATTGATACGTTCATTATGCTCGGCATTTCAACGACAGTCGCTATCGTCATCGGTGGTTTGTTTGGCGTGTTTCTGTTTTTATCAAGCGATCGTCAGTTTTTGCAAAACAAAACCTTATACGGTGTACTTGGCGGTATCACCAACTTTATGCGTGCCTTCCCCTTTGTCATCTTGATGATTGCCATGAGTCCTTTCACCAAAGCCATCGTAGGTACTGGTATCGGACCAATCGCTGCCTCCTTAGTCTTGGCCATCGCCGGTTCGTTTTATTTTGCCCGTCTGGTCGAACAAAACTTACGTGAAGTACCGCGCGGGATTATTGAGGCCACCGAATCGATGGGCGCACGTCCTTTGACTATCATCAAAGTTTTATTGAATGAAGCGCGCTCTGGTCTGATATTGTCAGTAACGATTCTTTGTATCAGCTTGCTATCTTATTCGGCAGCGGCAGGTATGATTGGTGGCGGCGGTCTAGGTGACTTGGCAATTCGTTATGGCTATTATCGTTATCAAACGGAAGTAATGGTTTTTATCGTTCTGGTGCTATCTATCATGGTCATCTCGATTCAAGCCTCTGGCAACTGGCTAGCTAACCGCATGGACAAACGATAACCTCCTTTATAAAAAGTAATAAGAAGGTATAACATACTCTTATTATGAATAAATACGAGGGTTTAATGCGCATTTGTCCTAAGCAAAATGCTTGACTTTGTTACTGAGACCCTTTAATTTTGTCACTAATTTAACATCCGTTAACTTAGCAGCATTATGATAATGTTGCTTTTTTAATGGGCAGATTTTGTTTTCTACTCTCTATTATTAAGGAAGTTCCATGAAATTAACAGATATCAGCCGTCAGTTGGCGACTGCTTTTGCTGCCGTTGGCGTATCAGGCCTAGTATTGGTTGGTTGCAGCAATTCATCAGCACCAGAAGCCACCAAAGAGCCAGTGACAGAAGGCGCTACCGCCGAAACTGCTGCGAGCGATATCGATCCTGAGCATACAAAAATCGTTATCGGTACGACCGAAGGCGACTTTGCTGATATGGTACGTAACCAAGTTAAGAGCTCACTTGAAGCACAAGGTTATGAAGTTGAGTTAGTCGCTTTTACTGATTATGTGCGCCCGAACCTTGCCTTGGCAGAGGGTGACTTGGACATCAATATTTTCCAGCACAAACCGTACCTTGATAACTTCAAAAAAGAGAACAATCTTGATCTGGTCGAAGCATTCCAAGTACCAACCGCGCCACTTGGTATCTACTCTGGTAAAAAAACCAGTCTTGATGAAGCCTATAAAGGCATGAGTGTTTCTGCACCAAATGATCCAAGTAACTTTGCTCGCGCCCTTGTTATGATGAACGATCTTGGCTGGATCAAACTAAAAGACAATATCGATCCATTGACGGCATCGAAAACGGATATCGCTGACAACAGTAAATACGAGATCAACATCGTTGAGCTAGAAGCAGCTCAGTTACCGCGCGCTCGTGATGAAGTTGACTTCGCTGTTATCAATGGTAACTATGCAACCGATTCTGGTATCGAGTTATCAAGCGCTCTATTCCAAGAGCCAAGTTTTGCTTATGTTAACTGGTCAGCTATCAAGTCTGCTGACGTGGGCAAAAAATGGGTTGAGGACGTGACCAACGCTTATAACTCAGAAGCATTTAAAAAGTATGCTCACGAAACTTTCCCAGGTTATAAGTATCCAAAAATGTGGGGAACGGATCATAGCGCCCATACAGATACTGCTGCAAGTACAGCGCCTGCAGAAGCCCCTGCACAGTAAGTTTTTATGTTAGAACCTGCTAGAAGCTAGCATAGCTTTTAGATTCTGAACGCCCATTGTGTAACGCGATGGGCGTTTTTTATGGCGCGGATTTTGACATTGTATTTATAAAAGAGCTAACCCGATACTAAAAATGACGTTACAACCTGTTTGTCCTTTGTAGGAAACCGTCACCTACTCTTTCACTTTGGCTGAGTTTTTCTTATAGTGGACAAGCTGAATATACGGATGAAGCTTACAGCGATCTAATCGTGCTTAAGTTTAGCTATATTGACCGTTGGTCAGATTAAGACTTAATGATATTAAACCATTGCTGAACAACTTGATCCGTTAATTCTTTAAGGCAGACAAGAAATGATAAAACCACAATAAATAAGGATAATAATATGAGTGCTAAAACTTATAATATGCGTACCGCTGGAAAAGCAAACATCCCTGTACTTGGCTTAGGTACTTGGCAATCAACGGGCCAAGACTGCGTTGCCGTCGTAAAAAAAGCATTAGAGATGGGCTATGAGCACATTGATACCGCTCAAGCGTATGACAATGAAAAAGAAGTCGGACAAGGCATTAAACAGTCAGGTGTGGCTCGCGATAAATTCTTTTTGACCACTAAGATTTTTCCTGATGATATGAAGTTTCAGCCAGAAAAATTGGCAGAAGCGGCGAAGCGTTCTCTAGAAAACCTAGATACAGATTATGTGGACTTATTACTACTGCATTGGCCAGATGACCGCGTCCCATTGTCTGAAACGATTCCTGCCTTATGTGAGCTACAAAAACAAGGCCTGACTCGACACATTGGTGTTTCTAACTTTAATATTGCCGATATCATTGAAGCAGAAAAACATGCTGACGTCCCTATTGTCGTAAACCAAGTTGAGTTTCATCCGTTTATCAAACAAAATACTTTGCAAACTTTTCTGAATAATCATCATATTTTGTTGGAAGCTTATTCTCCATTAGCCCGTGGCGACGTCTTTGATAATGACATTATTAAAGAGATTGCCGATAAGCATAAAGTAACACCTGCACAGATATCGCTCGCTTGGATCTTGTCTGACAAGCATCGTGTCGCTATTCCAAAAACGTCTAACCCTGATCACTTACAAGGAAACTTAGACGCTATCAAGGTAGAGCTGAGTGCAGACGAACTAGACAAGCTTGGTAGCTTAGCGCGTTCTGATGGCCGCAAAATTGAACATCCTGACTATAGCCCTGTTTGGGATGACTAATAGCGCATTGCTACTATTAAATGATAATTCCTAAAAAAGCCACCGATACTATCGGTGGCTTTTTTATATTGAGACAATTTTTTTGTCTTTATTGCTGGAGCGTTTGAGTCTCATGCACTTTTTCAGCAGGATTGTACTGTTCAGAAGAAGGAATAGCGCCACTACGGTTGTTTTCTTTCATTGATTTGGCAACCTCAGGTGGCATATAGTTTTCATCATGCTTGGCCAATACTTCTCCAGCAACAAACGTATCGCCCTGCATTTTGCCAGTGGCAACAACTCCTGAGTTTTCAGCAAATAAATCAGGCAAGATACCTTGATAAGTCACAGGTACAGTCGATTTAAAATCTGTAATCGCAAACTCAATACTCAGTGGATCATTTGGCGCACGCTGAACGCTACCTGCCACCACCATACCCCCTGCGCGAATACGTTTATCTTGCGGTGCTTCGCCTTGCGCAATGGCTGTCGCGTCAAAGTAGTAATCGGTTTGCTGACCAATGGCGTAAAGCACTAGCACCACGGCTATCGCCGCCCCTGCAAGTGTAAACATAACCCACATCAGTTTTTTGCGACGAACTGCGTTCATACCACTACCTCATTGATGACTCATTGTTTTACAAACTACCAATCTATAAAACAAAAAATATTGAAGAAACTACCATTAGAAAAACGTGCCAAAAATGTCTTTCTAATCGTACTCTTCTGGTGGCTATATGGTAGCATTTTTCGCACAAATCCATAAGCCTTATGAGGACTTAAAAAAGCATATCTTTATGATATTAGGAAGATTTTCTTATTTGTTAGACTCGAGTGAAGCCTTTGTCACAGTTGTTGGTACTTTGGCGGTACGCTGTGCTTGACGCGCTTGCTGAATGGTCAACTGCTTAATCAGTGCTTGTCTTTGGCGACGGCTGTAGATAATAAATACCAGTATTACGCCAATCGTGATTGCCCAACAAGACCACACAAAGACCCCATGCTTACCCATGGCAATAAATTCAGACACGCTATAAAAATAGGGCTGCATAATAGTTTCCTAGCCGTTATTTGTGTTGACCACGGATGTATTCTTTCACCCACGCTTTACCTTGATCGCGATACAAGATTAAGGTGTTGGTACGATAAATAGTCAATGTTGCGACCAGCAAATAACTACCAATAATCATCAATAGCAATGGCATCCACATGTCTGCCGACATTTTTGGGGCAGCCGTTAAGGTAAAGGTAGCGCCTTGATGCAAGGTATTCCACCACTCAACTGAGTACTTGATAATGGGCAAATTGACCGCACCAACAATGGATAAAATGGCGGCGGCTTTGCCTCGATTGGCTGTGTGTTCAAAAGCGGCAAATAGGGCCATGACACCTGCATATAAAAATGCCAAAATCAGCATAGAGGTCAAACGTGCATCCCAAACCCAGTAGGTGCCCCACGTGGGCTTTGCCCAAATAGAACCCGTCAATAAGCTAATCACACATAACAAGAACCCCATTGGAGCAAGTGCTTGAGCGACCAAACTGGCCGTCTTGATTTTCCAGACCAGATAAATCACACCCAATACCGCAAGGGTAAAATAGATAGAAATAGCAAGACTGGCTGCGGGTACATGTATAAAGATAATACGATAGCTATTGCCTTGCAAGTAATCAGGGGGCGCAAAAGCAAGTCCCCAGATGCTACCGATTAGCAAGCAAATGCTAGCCAATATCGCAAGCCACTTAACCCAAGGCGCAAAAATACGAAAAAACTGTTTGGTACCCACAGTGGTTAAGAAGCCCTGCCAAATGCGTTGCCACAGGCTGGGAGATGAGACATTATTCAGGTTGGGCATGGGAATAAACCTATTACACAGCTTACTGGTGACGACCGATATAACACATTATGAGCGCTATCATCTGCCAACCTGCTGGCGTTAAACACTGGATAGAATCTACAAAGAACGGCTTACGTACTTAATTGACTATTATAACAAAATTGCCAGTTTTCACCACGATGTTAATACATGAAGCGACAACACAAGAAGTTTTGAGAATATATTGACAGTACAGTTTCATATTTAGTTCAGCCATGCCATTTTTAAAGTCATTGCAATCACCCATGGCATAACTAAGATTGAAATGATGCTGCCTGCTAATAACAAGGCCAATATGGGTAGACCATTCAGACCTGTGGCATATAGATCAACAGCGCCCGTTGCAAAAATAAGAACAGGCAATTGCATAGGTAAAGCAATCAATGGCACTAGCACTGCACCATTCTTCAATGATAGCGTCAAGCTACTGGCGATTGCAGACAGCATTAGCAGCATTGGGCTACCAGCGACGATAGAAGCCATTAATATCATGGTCTCAAACCAGCTCAGCTGAAACAAAGGCACCGCTAATAAACTGAGTATGGCCACAATGCCACTACTAAATACCCAGTGAATCGCTAAGCGAATCAGTACCCATAATGGCAATGACGCTTTGGCAACAACCAATTGTGCCAAGGTGCCATTATCAAAGGCCGGCTTAAACAAACCATCCACACCCATTACCAGCGATAGTAAAGCCGCAATCCATACAGCGGATACGCCAAGTCGCTGTAATAGCGCAGGCTCGCTACCGACCGCCAGCGGAAACAAAGTAATAATCACCAAAAACAGTACCAAAGGATATAACCACTGCACTGCCCCTTGCTGCTTTACTTGCCACTCGCGTGCCCATAGCTGCATAAAACTGATACCACGCGACGTGTTCTCGATAGTATTGGCGCTTTTCTTCATCGCATGTATCGTCCTGTCTGTAGCATTATTGGCTCTTTTGCTAATCGCGCTTATATTATAGTGGGATAAAACCGTATTGATAGGTCAGTCTGAGAATGCTATCGCATGACAGACTTTTAGTAAGGTATCTAAACCATATACTCTGTCAGGTCGAGTACTTGATTGGCAACGCCGACTGTTTGATGGCTGGTCATCAAAATCGCGCCGCCTGCATGAGCAAAGTCGCACAATTTCTCTTCCATCCGCGCTACCATATCGACATCGAGCGCGGTAAAAGGCTCATCAAGCAGCCATAGCTGGGTCACATCAGGCGTCAAAAGATAAAGCCTTGCAAGGGTAATACGGCGAGTTTGACCAGCGGATAAATGGCTTGAGCTGATCGTTTCAAATCCTTGTAATCCGACCCAAGTAAGGGCAGCATCAATGTCTTCAGCGCTTGGCGTGATACCATATAGATTCAGTAAAAACGTCAGGTTTTGTGCCACAGTGAGATTGGGATGAATACCCAATTGATGCGATACATATAACGGCTGCATAGGTAAGCTTGCCACGCCTTGGTAACTGACCTCGCCTGTCAGTACTGGCAATAATCCTGCCAGCTGCATCAGTAGCGTCGTTTTCCCTGTCCCATTTGCACCAATCAGATGACAAATACTACCCGTAGACAGCTGAAGCGTGACGGCTTCGCATAGCGGAATTTCACCACGCTGAACGGTCAGCTCATCAAGCACAAGTAAGGGCGTATCCAAAGCCGTCATCAAAACCTCTCGTTATTTATCAAGCGGCAGTCAATATTCATCACAAACAAGTACGATGTTCATGGCATAATACTTTATGCTTACCACAAACACACAGTATAACAAATTGTCGATTACTATGACCTCAAAACCTATGCAGACTTCAAAAGATAGCCAAAACCAAACGACTCAAACAGACATTGAGCATCAGGCCGATATCGATCATAAGACAGATACCAAGCTTGATAAGTCTCAGGAAAGCCTATCAGAGACAAGCTTAACCATAGACAGCCTGATTGATGCGCAAGTTGATTTTATGCAGCAGTGGCTACGCAACCAAGCTCAACCGTTGAGTATAGAGGCGTGGCAATGGTTCGGTGCGCAGCCCTTAAACAAATATATTAGTCGTGACCATTTGCAGCATTTGATTAACGACTGGCTTCTTAATCAGCAAATGAGTGAAGCAATGCGTACTGATATCCGCGACATCTTGCATACGGTTATTTATCATCCCGTCAATGACAATGTACCTTTGTCAGAATTGATAGATGATATGCAAGTTGAAACGCTTGCCAATTATGTCGGTAGTCACGAGCAGCAGCGTAATATCTTAATTCATACGTTAGTTGGTAATGAGACCTTCACAGACTTATTGACGCAAACGCTGTATCACGCCATCAATGACTTTATGGAAACCACGCTAGAAAAAGCGGGCGGCGTTGGAAAACTGATGAAGCT
The DNA here is from genome assembly GCF_001606025.1 of Psychrobacter alimentarius. Taxonomy (NCBI): domain Bacteria; kingdom Pseudomonadati; phylum Pseudomonadota; class Gammaproteobacteria; order Moraxellales; family Moraxellaceae; genus Psychrobacter; species Psychrobacter alimentarius. Next base: position 2,852,981 of record NZ_CP014945.1, read on the forward strand.
TGGACGTAGCTCTTTTGAAAAAGCCACCAACAGAAACCTTGATGAAAAACTGCAGGCGTATTTGCATCGTAACATTAAGGATTTGGCGCACCGAGCAGAAGCCAACGCGCAAGCGCATTTATCCAACGAAGAAGTGGCGCGTTTACTCATCACGGGTTGGGCGCGTATCAAGGAGCAACCTGTCAGTCATCTACAAACCTACCTGCGTGATGAGCCTAATAACAGTAGTATCGATCATATCGAAGCTGGTATTCAACAAAGCTACAACCGTTTGCGTGTGTCGCCTTATTTGCATAGTCTGGTAGCAGCGAGTATTGATACATGGTACGCCAATCATCAAACGGATAGTATTGCTACCGTTGCTGCCAGCTTATATATTGATAAGCAAGCCATGACAGAATTTAGTACAGCGTTATTGCCTGTGGTATACGATGCCCTAGAAAGCCCATGGTTTACAGCGCACACTCGCAAGATGCTACAAGCGTTTTATGATCAACCAAAAATCAAAGAGGGATTAATACTGAGTAACGGCTGACTTGCTGTTTGAAAGTATTTTTCAATATTTCACATTATCTACTGTTTATCACCCTATTATGAGCCAACGTAATAAACTCAGCTTGTGGCAAAAAATCAAACGATTTTTGACGACGTCCGCACCGCAATCTGTCATTGATGGTGCTAACGAACCAACGACATCTGCCGTTAAAGAGGATGTGGCACCTTCAAAAAGCCATGAGGTATTCCGCAGTACTAGGCATAGTGATGACGGAGACAAAAATGACCTTAGCGAAATTGACGCTGTCTCTGATATGAACACTGGTCATAAACACTCGCAAACGATGCCTTCTGATTCTTCTGCTGACCAACATAAGCCTCACCATACACCGATTGTTGATTTCTTAAAAACCTATTTTAATGAAAAGCAATGGCACTATACGCACTATCGACCCAAAACCAATGATGGTCAGCAATCGCATCATTTGTCACTGCGAATGCGTCATAAAGACCTCAACTGTGGCTACCTGTTTCGCGCTCAAGAAGAGAGCAAACTGCTGGCCGTCTATGGTGTGTTGCCGTTCTTGATACCAGAGAGTCATCAGAGCGCTGCGATGTTATTAATCACTCAGCTCAATTACGACATGCTGATTGGCAATCTAGAAATAGATGTCAATGATGGTGAGATACGCTACAAAAACGCCATCGATGTTGAAGCAGCGGGTATTGATGAGAAAATTATCGATCATTTACTACAAAGCGTGGTTGCTATGACGACAGTCGCCCATGAATTGTTCAGTAACTTGGTCAATAATCAAGATCCAGAAGAAGACCTGCAAACTTTACTGATGACATTGCGCCAAGACATAGATTCACGCACGTTTTTTTTGCCCACGCAGTTCGTGCAGTAAAGCCCTATAACTGTCTATCATTGGTATTTAGACTCATGTATAGAGGTGTTCTTACCAGCGCTTTGCTCTCAAAACTTCTCAACCTTTATTCCATGAGAACCCATTTAATATTATGCTAAAAATTGCTTATTCTGACATTTTTCGTTATTCCGTTCCGGACAAACACCGTTTTCCGATGCAAAAATATACGCTCATTCCTGAGCGTCTGTTGGCTGAGGGCACCATCACTGCCGATAATTTTTTTGCGCCTGCTCGGCTGAGTGAAGACGAGATTTTGACCACTCACACGCAAGGCTACTGGCAGCAGCTCAAAACCCAAACACTGCCACGAAAAGAGGCTCGAGCCATTGGTTTTGAGATGACACCAACGCTGGTAGAACGCGGCCGCTATATCGCCCATGCAACTTATGAATGTGCCTTGTATGCACAGCAATATGGCGTCGCGATGAATGTGGCGGGCGGCACACATCATGCATTTGCTGATCATGGTGAAGGATTTTGCGTATTCAATGACGTCTGTATTGCCAGCAATTTATTACTCAATCACGGACAGGTACAAAAGATTTTGGTGGTGGATTTGGATGTGCATCAAGGTAATGGCAACGCGAGTATCATGGCAAACGAGTCACGCGTTTTTGTCTTTAGTATGCATGGTGCCAAAAACTATCCGTTCCGTAAGCAGGTATCTGACTTAGATATTGAACTGGATAATGACACTGGTGATGAAGAGTATTTACGTATTTTAAAAGACACGCTACCGCGCTTGATCACTGAGTTTGCGCCAGACCTGATATTTTATCAATCTGCTGTCGATGTGCTCGCGACCGACAAACTCGGAAAACTGGGGTTAACGATAGAGGGATGTAAGGCACGTGATGAGTATGTGCTACATCAAGCAAAACTCGCTGACATTCCTATTGCCATTGTGATGGGCGGCGGCTATTCAGAAGACATCGAAGATGTGGTGGAAGCGCACTGTAATACGTTTCGTTTGGCGCAGCAGATTTACTTTGGGCAAACGGCTGATTAGGGCTAGGAAATAAATGATAAGTGCTTAACTGATAACGGCATAAGGCAAGATGACATGGCAAAAATACTGATAGGTTTGGGCATACTGCTGGTGATTATCGGCGTTATTTGGCTGTTGTTTCCCAATGCATTTTCGTGGATAGGCAATCTGCCAGGCGATATTAAGCACACTTCAGGCAACACACGGGTGTATTTTCCTGTGGTTACCATGATCGTTATCAGTATTGTCGCTACTATCTTATTAAATATTTTTAACCGCTAAATAAACCGTTTGCACGTACTTTTTAATTGTACGCACTTTTTTAGCATCATTACAATGCATCTGTTGAGACAGTATATGCTTAGAAAAAAGCGACAATTCCTTGCCAGCCTACGCGTATACCAAGTACTGTCAAAATCAACAAAATAAGCTGACGAAAGCGAGCTTGCGGCAGATAACGACGCAGACGAATACCAACCAAAAGCGCAACGATAGACAATATGCTTAGCACTGTAATTAGCTGCCATTCCCCACTACTTAGTGCCATAAGAGGCTCACGTAGAACGATAACTTGAGCAACTTTGCCCAAAAAATAGCACATATTGCCCACTTTGGCGATCGTGTTTTTATCGTCGCTGGCAGACAACAAGTACATCATCAGCACAGTAGACATGGCATTGGTGGCCCCGCCAATGACACCTGCACTAAACCCAACAATGATCAGTACGGGCTTAGTATCGGGCAAACGAAACTGCTTACCCAATAAGGTACTGATGACATAAAAGCCAATAACAGCGGCTAATGCTAGCAAAATATAAGCACTGTCTATCCACAATAGCAGCTTTGCGCCCAAAATACTGCCAACCAAGCTGGTTAACGCAAGCAACCAATAACGTCTGCCATAATAAATAAAGTTTTGCCAAATCGTACGTCCGCCGCCAGCCAGCCAAGTCATCACATTGACCACTAAAGAGGGGAAAATAACCAAGACAATGGCATGTTGCAACGGATAAATACTAGCAAGCGCAGTGGTCGTCACCAAAGTCGCACCTAGCCCGCTGATACCATGTAACAAGGACGCCAACGCAAAAACAGCAACCAGCAATAACGTCTGCGTGCTATCGTCAGCGAACAGTCCCGTCATCTCTGACAGCCTGCTCAACGCTTACTATCTCTATCTATAACGACACGATTAATCATCATGGCGTTGCCAGATTGCTTCACCAATAATAGTCACTAATTGCTCAGCAATGTGATCTTTGCTTGCCTTGTCTAGTGTGACTGACTCGCGCTTGTAATGCTCAGAAAAGAATACTTGCATGGCGTTGTCATCACTAGCAAAGCCAATATCGGCTCGTGACACATCATTGCAAGCAATCAAATCTAAGTCTTTAGAAATCAGCTTACCACGTGCATAACGCTCAACATCCTGTGTCTCCGCCGCAAAACCCACGACAAACAGCTCAGGATGAGCAAGCGAGATAGTGGCTAAAATATCAGGATTTTTGACCAAACTGAGCGTCATTGCCTCTTGGGTCTTTTTGATTTTTTGTGGGGCGGCTTCCTCGGTACGATAGTCCGCCACAGCCGCAGTCGCAATGAAGACATCAGCGTCTCTTACACTCTCATTGCTAGTAACTGCATGTGCTTCGCTATGTTCACTGTGCTCATCATCGCAGTCGCAGTCATCATGATGATCATGCTCGTGGTGGTGCTCATGATGATGGTCGTGATCGTGGTCATGTTCCTCTTCAAACATAAACTGAAGCTCGTGATGGGTGCCATCGACGCACTGCTGTGCAGCAAGTAACATCTCTTTAGCAGACAACACATCGATACGTTTAACATTCAGTGGCGTCGGCAAAGCCACTTTACCGCCAGCAATTAAAATCACTTCAGCACCAGCAGCGACGCAAGCACGTGCCAGTGCAAAACCCATCTTGCCAGTAGAGTGATTCGATAAGTAACGTACTGGGTCAATGGCTTCTACCGTTGCACCTGCTGTAATCACGACTCTTTTGCCAGCCAATAGCTGCGGCGTCGTCTGCATGGCTGTAAATAAAAGAACTTCAGCCAGTAATTGTTCAGGCTCAGGCAAACGCCCTGCACCCACATCTCCGCACGCTTGCTCACCACTTGCTGGTTGGATGATCTGATAATTCATATCGCGCAATGTCTGTACGTTCAGATTCACTGCTGGATGCGCCCACATCTGCTGGTTCATGGCTGGTGCAATGAGAACAGGTGCTGTCGTGGCAAGGCACACCGTGGTCAATAAATCATCGGCCATACCCATCGAAAGTCGAGCAAGCGTATTGGCAGAAGCGGGAGCAATAACGACTAAGTCGGCCCATTTCGCCAATTCAATATGTCCCATGCCTGCTTCTGCTTTTTCGTCAAGCAATGAGACATGTACCTCATTGCCCGTCAGCGCTTGCAGCGTCAAAGGAGTGATAAAAGCTTGTGCGCCTGTGGTCATAATGACACGCACATCAAAGCCCGACTTAACTAATAAGCGAGCAAAAATAGCAGATTTGTAAGCGGCGATACCGCCAGTGATAGCAAGCACAATATTGGACATAAGCGTGGCATCAATATAAAAGTTGAAAGATAAAATTGCGCTTATAGTAACAATTATGAGATAAGTTAGGTAAGATTTTGCGTATTTAACGGTAGTATTTGATCAAGCTATTTGTGACCAACTCACTTAAGGAGAAATAATGGCAATTAAAGACTGGCATGAAGAAGACAGACCACGCGAAAAACTACTGAAATTTGGGGCAACACACCTTACCGATGCAGAGATTTTGGCCATATTTTTACGTACAGGAACACAATCACAGTCCGCCATTGAGCTGGCCCGCCATTTGATCGAAAAGTTTGGCAGCTTGGCTGAATTGTTAGCAGCGCCTCAAGACATCGTTTTGGGTTGTCATGGTATGGGGCCTGCCAAATATGCGCAGATACTTGCTTCGCTTGAGATGGGTACACGCTACTTAGACAGTAAGCTTAAAACTGGTCAAGCGCTTGGACGCTCTCAAGTGGTGAAAGACTATATTAGTACGCAGTTACGCGGTGAGCATCGTGAAGTCTTTGCCGTTCTGTGTTTAGATAATGGGCTCAAGCTTTTAGATTTTGAAATATTGTTTACAGGTGGTATTTCATCGTGTTCTGTCTGCATCAAACATGTATTACGGCATGCTTTGAGCCATGCTACCAGCCAGCTTATTGTCGCTCATAATCATCCAAATACCGATGCCAAACCTTCAACGGCTGATAACTTATTGACTTATGAGCTCAAAAAAGCGTGTGATTTATTGGATATAGCGCTTGTCGATCACATCATTGTTGGACGAAACGATACTTTATCTTATGCGGAAAGCGGCTTAGCACCATTTAATTAATAAGGTCCTAACGAATTATTCTTATAAATTACTCCTATGAGCCATCGAAATATGATACATATTATCGACACAGCGTAGCATTTCACCTATTGATAGTTATAAGTAACTGTTTCATATTGTTAACCAATCGTATCTTTTACTTATTGAAAAGAAGAAAAGCAGTAGATAAAACAATAACTATCGTGATCTAAAAACCTCATTCATATATTTTTCACGCTTTTAGTTCAGCGTCATCAAGGAGACAGTCATGGCCATTGGCTTATTTATTTTGGCAATCATCATTCAATTAGCCGTGGTTCTGGCCATCTTTTTGTTGTCTTTGTCTCGAGTGACTGGCAGCATTGCTGCGCTCGTAACGGTTATTGTGACCGCAATAATCAGTCCTTGGTCGCTCCTTTTAGGTATACCGATCGCCCTGCTTTGCTTGGTTCTTCTTGTGACGCCGCTGCGACAGTCTCTGATCACCAAGCGTGTTTATAAAACCTTGGGCGGTGCCATGCCAAGTATGAGTGACACGGAGCGTGAAGCCCTAGATGCAGGTACCAGCTGGTGGGAAAAAGAGCTATTCATGGGCGCACCCAATTGGGATACATTTGCCCAATATCCGTATCCGACCCTATCAGAAAGAGAGCAAAGCTTTATTGATAATGAAGTAGAAACGCTTTGCGCCATGCTAGACGAGTGGAAAATTCAGCATGAGGACAAAGAGCTGTCACCTGAAGCTTGGCAATTCATTAAGAGCAATGGCTTTTTAGGTCTTATTATTCCAAAAGAGTTCGGTGGTCTAGAATTTAGCTCTTACGCTCAAAGCCGTGTGATGAGTAAAATCGCCTCGCGCTCACCAACAGCTGCGGTGACCTGTATGGTGCCAAACTCACTCGGTCCTGGTGAGCTGTTGATGCATTATGGTACGGATGAGCAAAAACAGCGCTGGCTGCCAGGTTTGGCAAAAGGGGATGAAGTGCCTTGTTTTGGCTTGACGGGCCCTGAGGCAGGTTCTGATGCGGGCGCTATTCCTGATACGGGTGTGGTCTGCTATGGCATGCATGAAGGCGAGCAAGTGCTTGGTCTGCGTATGAATTTCTCAAAACGCTGGATTACCTTGGCCCCTATCGCGACAGTTGTGGGCTTGGCATTCAAAATGCATGACCCAGAAGGTTTATTGGGTAACCCGAAAAAGACCGACTATGGTATTACTTGTGCGCTGGTACCCGCCAAGCATAAAGGTGTCATGATAGGACCGCGTCATAATCCCATCGGCTCGCCTTTCATGAACGGTACGGTCGATGGTAAAGATGTCTTTATCCCATTGGATTACATCATTGGCGGCGTCGAAAATGCAGGTCGCGGCTGGCGTATGCTAATGGAGTGCTTGGGCGTTGGCCGTGGTATCTCCTTGCCTGCCCTATCCACATCTGCCAGTGAAATGACGTATTTGTCTGTCGGTGCGTTTGCCAAAGTGCGCGAACAGTTTAAAATCTCGGTTGGTAAGTTTGAAGGGGTGCAAGACGCGACCAGCCGTATGGCCAGTAATACTTATATGCTAGAGGCATTCCGTCATTTGGTCACGTGCGGTCTGAACCAAGGTGGTACACCATCTGTTATGACAGCCATGGCAAAATACTATGCCACTGAAACCATGCGCGGTGTGGTCAATGATGGTATGGATGTCGTCGGTGGTCGTGCGGTACAGATGGGTCCGCGCAACTTTTTGGCGACGCCTTATCAAGCAATTCCTGTCTCTATCACGGTTGAGGGCGCCAATATTTTGACACGCTCGTTGATGATTTTTGGTCAAGGTGCCATGCGCTGCCACCCTTATCTGTTTGATGAGCTGCAACTGCTGCAAAGTGAAGATAAAGAAGGCGCGCTTAAGCAATTCGACAATTTATTCTTTAAGCATTTGGGTTATACCTTCAATCGCGGCGCCAAAGCTTTTGTCGCAGGCTATGTCGGCGGTAGCAATCATGCTCCAAGTTTCGCTGATAACTTTACCCGTCCTTATTACAAGCACATCAATCGCTTGAGTGCAGGATTTGCTCTGACTGCTGATATGGCATTGGGTTTACTCGCAGGCGATCTAAAACGCAAAGAGATGCTGTCTGGTCGATTGGCTGATATTCATGGGCACTTATTTATCAGCACCGCTATCTTGCAGTTTTACCAGCATGGCACTAAGTCAGAAGCTGAACGTTTGCATGCTGAGGTGGCGCTACAAAACAGCTTATATACCATTCAAGAAGCTTTCTTATCGCTCTTTGACAACTTCCCAAATCGTATGGCGGCAAGCGTGGTAAGTTTTGTGACCTTCCCAAGTGGTCGTATCTTTACGCCGCCAAGTGATGAGCTCAAACGTCAGTTAGGGGATGTTTTCATGGACGATTTTGAGGCCAACCCTTTCCGTGACTATCTCAAAACCATGGTCTACTACAATACTGATGCAGATGATGTGACTGGCCGCATGGAAAATGCTTATCAAGCTCTTGTTGGCATCGAACCCTTATGGCAGAAATTCAAAAAAGCCGAGCATAAGGACAGCTTTGAAGGTCTTACGTTTGAAGACCATGTGGTTTATGCCAGCCAAAAAGGAGATATCACGGAAGAAGAAGCAGAAGTGCTTATTCAATACAATGCCTTGCGCTTTGACTCGCTATTAACGGATGTGTTCGACAAGCATCTATTGAAAGCGCAAGTACGTTGTAACCCCCACAGTCTTGATAATGCGGTACATCAACTCACTGATTATGCCCAATTAAAAAATGACGCTCAGACCAGAAATGGTATCATCCCTGACAGCGATGTTGCCTCAGATAATCTGGCGGTGTCTGACACTGACAGTGTTGATAAAAAGACTGGTGATGCCAATCCCAACCATGGTTATGAGAGCGATGGCGATGTAGAGATGGTTTCTGAACAAAACACAGTTGAAGAAGTGCGCACTCAAACTGACTTTGGTGACACCAATCCCGATGCAGAAGCACTGGATCATCGCCACCGTGATGCTGCCTCTCATTTAAATGAGCGCATGAGTAATAATCATAGCATGCGTAAACACAGTATCGATGATATCGAACCTATAGAGCAAACCGATACTCCTGAAAAATCAGACATGGTAAAAAACCGCGTAGAAGAGCCGGCTATCACCGATACCGCCAGTACTACCGACACCACCGATAACATTGATAGCAAGTGGCAAGATGGTCTACGTCGTGACGAGAATGACAAGACTTAAAGATGGTACGTTTTTGGAGAGATAAGCATCAACTGCAAATATAATATACCACCGCCTACTATGATTTGAATTAAAAAAAGACCGTTCAGCTTGGACGGTCTTTTTTGTTTTTACTGCATATCGCCATATTTGATAACCATAGACTTGGTGACCCTTCCCTCTCTTCGGCCCATCACTCAACCCCCTTAATTATTAGCTAAGAAAATAAGTACGTCTTAATTTATAAAAAAAGTTGCAGTTACCTTAACAATTAATTTATATTGTGCAGGAAATTGACATGAAGTCACAGATGTGAAATTTACAACCTTAGAGAATTCAGGTAAAGGCATATAAATCAGTAATATATTGTTTGCTTCCTGATACTGGGTGCTGTGTATAAAAGGATAGAGTTTATGTGGAAAAATATGGGACTGACAGGCAAGATCATTGTTGCCATGGTGCTCGGTATTATACTGGGTCTATTTATAAACTATTCAGGACTGAACACTGAAGGCAGTTTTGTTCATACGTATATCACAAATGGTTTTTTCGCTATTATTGGCAAGCTGTTTGTTAACTCACTAAAAATGTTGGTCGTTCCATTAGTATTGATCTCACTGATTTGCGGTGTTTGCGGCATTGGTGATATCCGACTGCTTGGTCGTATCGGTAGCAGAACGTTTTTCATCTATATGATGACAACGGCACTAGCCATTGCCACTGCGATTGGACTTGGTATTGTATTTGGTATCGGTAAAGGCATGGACATCGCAACTGAAGCGGCATTTGAAGCTGAGTCAGCACCGCCTCTGTTAGATGTATTTTCTAACATCATTCCATCAAACCCCATCAGTGCGATGGCGAATGGTGACATGCTATCGATTATTTTCTTTGCTATCTTAATCGGTATCAGTATTTTGATGGTTGGTAAGCCTGCCAAAGGCTTGGTACAAAGCTTAGAGCTGATTAATGAAGTCATCTTAAAGATGGTAACCATCATTATGAACCTTGCCCCATATGGTGTTTTTGCCTTATTGGCCAAGGCTATGTCAGAGCTTGGTTTGGACCTTATTTGGTCATTACTTGGCTACGTTGCCGTACTTGTTGGCTCATTGGCTTTCCACTTCTTTATCACCATGATGATTGTGCTCAAGCTATTTTCAGGCTTGTCTGTCAAAACGTTTTTGACAAAAATGCGCGAAGTGCAAATTTTTGCCTTCAGTACGTCAAGCTCAAACGCGACCATCCCTATTACTTTACGTACCGTCACCAAACGAATGGGGGTCGATAACTCAGTTGCTTCCTTTACCGTTCCTTTTGGTGCGACCATCAACATGGATGGTACGGCTATCATGCAAGGGACGGCGACCATTTTCATTGCCAATATCTATGGCATTGATTTGGGCGTGACCGATTATCTGGTCGTGATTCTCATGTCGGTACTGGCCTCTATCGGAACTGCAGGTGTGCCTGGTGTTGGTCTGATTATGTTGTCAATGGTATTTGCACAAGTGGGCTTACCTATCGAAGGTATCGGCTTAATCCTAGGTGTGGACCGTATCCTTGATATGTTACGTACTGCTGTAAACGTCGGCGGTGATGCGGCGGTGACTGCTATCGTGGCAAAATCAGAAGGTAAGATGGACTTAGCGATTTATAATGACCCTGATGCTGGCACCAAAGATGTATTCGATGGTCACATTGATGAAAACAATGAACGCGAATTCTCTGAAGTCTTCCATGATGGAGTAATGGGTAGTGAGTATGATGATGTTGATCGTCGTCGTTAATTATCTATATTGAATAAGTTATCATAAAAAAACCTCAGCACATCATCTCATGGGCTGAGGTTTTTTATGGGCGATAGAATAGACGTATCGTCACTCATTGCTATTGCTTAATACCACTTTGTCATTAACGGCATTATCCCATCACGTATTTGGTGATCATCGCCAAGCACACGAGTACGATTAAAGGTCGAATCAATTTACTGCCACCTTTGACCACCATATGAGAACCAAAATACGCGCCTACCGCTTGTCCAACCATCATCGCCAATCCTACCTTCCACAGAACGTTGCCGCCCAAGATAAAAAATATTAATGAGCCAATATTGGTAGATAGGTTCAACACTTTAGCAGCACCAGTTGCCTCAATAATCTGACGGCCACGTAATGCTACATTACCAAGCGCAAAGAACATTCCGGTCCCAGGTCCAATATAACCATCATAAAAACCAATCACAGGTGCCGCCACTTTTTGCCACATCCCTTCTGAGATGCGCGGTGTTGCTTCTACTTCTCCAAGCTTGGGGGCAAATAACGTATAAATCCCGATAGCAGCAATCAAAAATGGAATCAGTTTTTCAAGCAAATCTGGTGGTGACATTTGGACGGCAATAGTACCAATCACAGAACCGATAAAAGCGGCAATGATAGCGACTTTAATACGTTGAGGCTTAACCACCCCTTTTCTAATCATTGTAATAGAGGCGGCTAGCGCGCCAGAGGCAGCTTGTAACTTATTGGTACCAAGCGTCAAGACGGGTGGAATGTTAGCGAGTAACATGGCAGGTATGGTTAATAGACCGCCGCCACCAGCAATCGCATCGATAAAACCGGCTAGCACCGCCACAGCGGTAAGCATTAAGATAATCTCTAAAGAGAGGGATACGTCCATGACACTGACCTTCAAAACAGATAATAAAAACAGAGACAGCCCAAAAAATTCGGCTAAAAAAAATTGCTATTAGATAAGCAATGGCATTACTGATAGGTACTAGAGCGCTCACTGCGCTTTATACAACGTCAATCATTATAAGGATAAAACCATAAAAAAAACCAAAAACATAAAAAAGTCTGCTAAATTTGTCTCATTACTCATTAAATATTCGGAATAAACGGCTTTAACCTAAAAAGATTTAACGAGTTGCAACTACTTTGTCTGTCATATCCCCTTTATAATATCGTTATTATGAATATAGCAGGAAGCACTCATAACTTTTGGTTAGCGTATTCTGTTGTTTATATGAATAAGAGTATGAGAAACTACGCTTTTCTATCTGTGACGTTGAACCGCGTGACAGGATAGATATTTGAGGTTATTTAATACATTTGTACTTAGTAAATGAGGATGATATGGCAATACGAAGGATTAAGGCATTTTTTGAGTTTGAAGCGGCAGGCGGGATTGTTTTGGCATTGGCTGCCATTGCTGCAATGATCATTGCCAACTCCCCTCTGAGTGTTTGGTACGAAGGATTTATACACGCACCTGTCGCCATCCAGATAGGCGAATTCGGTATTGCCAAAGATGCACACCACTGGATCAACGATGGTCTGATGGCGATTTTCTTTTTCTTAGTTGGACTTGAGCTTAAACGTGAAGTTTTGATCGGCGAGCTGTCTAACGTCAAACAAATCATACTGCCAGCTGGTGCTGCTTTGGGCGGTATGATTTTCCCAGCCATTGTTTATTTGCTATTTAACTACCATGAGCCTGAGTTTTGGAAAGGATGGGCCATTCCAGCGGCGACTGATATTGCTTTTGCCCTTGGTATTTTGAGTCTTTTGGGCAGCCGCGTACCCAACTCTTTAAAAGTATTTTTGGTGTCTATTGCGATCTTTGATGACATTGGTGCCATCTTAATCATCGCGCTATTTTATACCAGTGAGTTGTCATTACAATCGTTAGCAGTAGCTGGTTTATGTCTGCCTGCTTTATACTTTTTGAATCGCCGTAACGTCACTAGAATCACGCCTTATTTGCTTATTGGTGTGATTATGTGGATTGCCGTACTCAAATCTGGCATTCACGCAACCTTGGCTGGGGTGGTTTTAGCACTCTTTATTCCAATGTTTGACCGCACCGATCCTGAGCACTCTCCACTTGAAGAGTTAGAACACGACTTACACAACACAGTCGCCTTTGGTATTTTGCCAATCTTTGCTTTTGCAAACTCTGGCATATCCCTCCAAGGTGCTGGTCTTGAGGAATTGTTCCATTCTGTTCCACTTGGTATTGCCGCAGGTCTGTTCATCGGAAAACAGTTAGGCGTTATGATCATGTGCTGGTTAATCTTTAAGCTTGGTATCTCAACCATGCCAAGAGGCATGAATTTTAAGCAAATCTACGGCGCCGCTTTGTTGTGCGGTGTTGGCTTTACGATGAGTTTGTTTATCGGTGGTCTGGCATTCGCAGGCGACACCACGATGTTCGATGAGCGCCTAGGAATTATCATGGGTTCAATCGTTTCTGGTATCGCAGGTTATCTCATGCTCAAATTTAGCTTAAAAGAGAATGTGAGTGGAACCTCTGTAGATTTAACCCGTCCACATTGATGACAGAATGAGCTACTCAAATGCCGTTTGGCAAATGGGTGGCTCATTTTTATTATCATCATATAAAAATGTCATACCAAATTGGTGCCATTACAGGAATAGATATTGATATCGTTGGCATTGTGAGAGATTTCATCATAAAGGCAATAGATAAATATGGATTCTACAGATTTCAGTGATAAAGCAAATCGTGCATCTGCCATCTCTTCAGAACAAAAGAGCTCGGCAGAACCTTATCAGCGTCATGGACGTACAACGGCTCTTGACGACCATAGCGATCTACAAGTTCTAAAACGCGTGAAACGCTATTTATTGCCGAAAAACTTTGTCATCTCGCACGATTTATTAGACGAGATGGTGGCTGGTTACGATATTGGTGATCCGCTCGCAGATGCACTAGCCGCTGATGGCATTCGCTTTGTTAAGCCATTACAACAGCACATTATCAGTAACAACAGCGACGATGTACTCAAAAACAATGCCAATTTTCGGGCATTGACAGAGCAATTTAGCTGCCATCCTGATTGGTTCGATCTCAAGCTTGCACACATTGGAGCAGTTGCTTACCGACGTTATCCCTTGATGTTGATTTGGCTATTGCGTAATGTTGCCCTGATGGCAGGCTATAGCATTCCTGCCCTCTCCCTTCCTCTGATTCAGACTGGTGCACTGATGCATGATGCGCTACCGCGGCTGATGCGTACCTACGCTTATATTTTAGCGGTCTCTGAGCATCCTCAATCAAACATGAGCGCGCACCCCAATCGTCCACCGATTGAGCAAGTACTGGCCATTGGTTCTGAAGGCTGGCGACAATCTATCACGGTTCGACAGATTCATACCTTGGTACGTCAAAACTTACTCAAAGGTAAACGCAATGCTGCCAACGGTATCATCACTGAAGCCGACCAGCACCACAATCCTGATGGCAGCTGGAATACAGCATATTGGGGCGTGCCGATTAATCAAACTGATATGATTGCCACCCATTTACAGTTTTCGCTATTAATTATGCGCGGACTACGGCTGCTTGGTGCCCGCATTAGTAAAGAGGAAGCGGCAGGTATTTTGCATCTGTGGAATTTGGCCAGCTATTGGATGGGCGTTGATTTGCAGCGCTTACCGAAAGATGAGGCGGCTTGCTGGGAGTGGTTGTATACGTATCTGTCGATTCAGCAGCTTGATTTTAAGATGGGACAGCCACTGGCAAAAGCCTTGCACGACTTACCACGTCAGCTCATGGGGGAAGACAACCGCCGAGGTCGCTTCGTTGAGATGGTCAATGCCAGCGTGACGCGTACTCTAGTCGGCGATGACATTGGTGACGGACTGGATTTACCAAAATCAAAAATACGGTTTGGTGTCCTGTCCTCAGTGCCTATCTTGTTTGCGCTTGATACCGCCCGCCAGCACAATCGCAGCATTGATAAAAAATTAGAAGCTTTTCGTGCCCAGCGTCAAGACAACATGAATTGGTGGCTAAAGAAAAACGATGACTACTATAAATAAGTACTGACGCAAAACATCGTTCATGAGGTCACTATTTCAACTTAAACTCAATGTCTTTCCAAGCGTCGTACTATGACAGACTATCCATTAATACGTTTACAAGCGTGTATTCTGGACATGATAATACCAATCAAGCTGCCGATCAAAGCCAGTTTCTAATAGGCTGGCGATGACACGCCCTGTCAAACCCCAAACGGTTTCTCCATCCACTTGCCAGCTTGGCGTAAGCAGGGTCGACGTCTGCTCTTGCATGGTGTATTCAACGGCATACTCGACAGTCGGCTGAGTGAGTAGCGACTCAAAATCTGCCCAAAATATGCGAGAGATTTCCCCAAGTTCGGGCACCAATACCAAATCGGGTGCAATCAATGCCACAATTGGCCGTACTGTCAGACCACTTTTGGAGGTTTGTATAGGCAGCTGACCGAGCAATTGCACCTTGCTTGGTGGTAGAGCGGTTTCTTCGCACGCTTCACGCAAAGCCGTGATGACATTATTGCCATCACCCTGATCGTGTTTACCGCCTACACAAGACACTTCACCAGCATGACTATTCATATGGGCAGCGCGGCGCGTGAGTAGCAATTTTGGATGACGCTCATGAGTGATCGCCACCAATACCGAGGCATCTGCAATCGGTGTCTGATATAGACTGTCTAAGACACGCGCACTATAAGAAGTGTTGTGATCGTTGTGGCGTATTGGATGATTGATGGCAGTGACGGTTTCTTGCTGTACGCGTTCGGCCAACTTTCTGAGTGTGGGATAGCGAATAAACGTTGGTACAGCCACGCTAAATTTATTAAAGACATCAAGATTGTTGGGTATGGTCATTATCAAATCCTATGGGTGGTCATCATCATATTATTTATGATGGTGCCTATCTCAGCATGCCAGTATAACCTGTCGATGGTGTGGCAGCTTTTCTTATTCATCAGCTTATCGCTATATACAATGATTGTGCCATGTTTATCAAAATACTACCCATGCCTATATAAGATACTCTCTTTTGATAAGTGCAACAGTGAGTATAAATGCCGATGCTTATTCTCATTGTGTACAGCCTTTGTTATATCGAGTGCCTATATATCTCGGTAATGTCCAAAATTTAGTGTTAATTCTTTGTCATTATGCCTGCTCTTTCATGTCTCTATGCCATATATCACCTGTTTTTGATCGACATGTTTTTATATGTCTATACCATTTTTGCACCGCCTTATTCAGTCTTGATTTAACTTATCGGTTAACACGACAACATTTTTAAATTGCCAAACCTCAACTTAGCCATATTCCAAAATAGGTGTCTGGACATTATGATGAGCTCCGACAGACTGTGATAAATATAGAATATCTACTTTGAGATATCAATTTTGACATATCCATATAAAAAGGACTTCACAGAGCCTTGTCATACAAACAATAAATTAACTATAAATAAGATAAAGGATACGAGTTATGACAGACCAAATCGACAGCATGATGCCACCTGCTGAATATATCAATGATAGTTACAAAGGCTCAGGCAAACTGGCTGACAAACGTGTTTTAATCACTGGCGGAGACAGTGGTATCGGACGTGCCGTTGCTTTTCATATGGCACGCGAAGGTGCCAAAGTCGCCATCCTTTATCATTCTGACGAAGAAAGCGCAAATGAGACGCGTGAGGGCATCGAAGCGGAAGGCGCAGACGCTCTAGTGTTGCAAGGTGATACGGCAGACAGTAACAGTTGTAAAGAAGCGGTAGAAGCGGTCGTGGCACAATGGGGCGGCATTGATGTATTAGTAAATAACGCTGGTATGCAAAAGCCGTATCATGATTTATCGGAAGTCAGCGATGAGGATTGGCAGCAGCACTTTGATGTCAATATGTCAGGAATGTTTTATGCGACCCGCGCCGCTCTTGAGCACATGAAAGAAGGCGACAGTATCATTAATACGACGTCCGTTAATGCGTATGTCGGCAATGATGTTTTGGTACCTTATACCGCGACCAAAGGCGCTATCGTCGGCTATACCCGCGCACTATCGCAACAACTCCTTAATCGCGGCATTCGTGTCAATCAGGTTGCACCAGGCCCTGTGGTGAGTGAGATTCAACTGGTATTTAAAGATTTTGATAAAGATATTTTAGAGTCGATGTCTTCACCAATGGGCCGTATGGGTCAGCCACGCGAGATGGGGCCTGCCTATGTATTTCTTGCTTGCCAAGACAGTAGCTTTGTGACGGGTCAAACGCTCCATATCAATGGAGGCATGATTACCAATGGCTGATATCAATGATGTGCTACATCCTCCGAGTATTGCTACCTATTGAACGGACAGCCTTACACATCGTCACTGGTTGCTCGCTGATGTTTTGTACCATGGGCTGAAACGGCCAATATTGCCTGTTTATGCTTCTGTAGCAGGCATTATTAGCATGCAGATGCTGAGCTCTGATCGTCATTGATAAGCTCCTATCCCTCACTTAAAAACCCTTGATAGAAATTGACAAACACTATCAGGGGGTTTTAGATAAAGTAGCCTAATATAATCCTGACGATGCTTAGTATAGGTAAGAATAAAACGCTTGGTACTATACGAAATACTGTTTATTGCGAAGAACTTTATATACAAAAGCAAACATCAGAATGGTCAAAAACCTTTTAAGATAAGTGGATACACGATATTTATAAAAAATAAGGCAGGTAATATGGGCTATTGTCTACAATGCGGTCATAAAGCAGAACGCAAAATACCACCCACAGATAATGTACCGCGTTTGGTATGTCCCAATTGCCACTATATTCATTATGAAAACCCAAAAGTAATCTGTGGCTCACTTGTGATTCATGAAAACCGAGTGCTTCTGTGTCGCCGTGCCATCGAACCACAATATGGACTTTGGACCTTGCCAGCCGGATTTATGGAAAATGGCGAAACCATGGCTGAAGGAGCGGCACGTGAGAGCTATGAAGAGGCAGAAGCAGTGGTTATCAACCCGCGCTTATACTGTCTGTATGACATCCCTGATATCGGTCAAATCTATAGTATCTATCTAACAGAGTTAAAAGACGGCGCGTATGGTATCGGCTCTGAGAGTCTTGACTGTGCGTTGTTTAAAGAAGAAGACATTCCATGGGATGAGATTGCTTTTGAAGCAGTACGTCGCACGCTAAACAGCTACTTTGAAGACCGTAAAACGTTCGATACATATGCTCAATTTCCGGTTCATCAAGACTATATAGGCAAAGATCAAAGTATTAAACGCTATTGACCTCGTACGATAAGCACAAAAGACCATACAAAAGTTGTTGGTAAAAACCATTGATAAGAATTATGCTAAGTCATTAGTATAGATCCTTATCAATGGTTTTTTATTGTCTGACGTTAACCGCTTCATCTGACTTGCGAGAATATCATGCTGACTTTGTTGCAACGTTCCTTATCGCTATTATCATTCACTCCTTTATTGCCACTGACCATCGCCATGACATTGCTCAGTACAACTAGTCATGCAAATGACACACCACTTACTGCCAAACAATCAGATCCACAGGCGCTTGGTTGGATGCAAGGTTTTCCGCCGCCCAATGACAAGCTGATAGCGCAGCCGTCCTCTGATTTTTTTAGTTTTCCAAAGCTACGTTGGACAGTTTGTCACATTCGTGAGCTGATGCCGACCACCGAAGTCAGTCGCGGTATCGGTGCACCCTCCAAACTCAACTATGAGCTGGATAAAAATATCGATGCCATTACCTTTACTCCCACTGGTAGTAATCGCTCGATGACATGGCAGGAATCATTGGACGCCAACTATACGGACGGCATTATGATCTTGCATCACGGTAAGGTGGTATATGAGCGTCAAAATGGCTGTCTCAATGAGCTTGGCCAACATGCTGCGATGTCGATGACCAAATCGATGACAGGGCTATTGGCAGAGATTCTCGTGACCGAAGGAAAGCTTGACGATGACGCATTGGTTGCTTCTATTATTCCTGAGTTAGCAGATAGCGGCTTTGGAGATGCAACCGTACGTCAAGTCATGGATATGACCACCGCACTGGACTATAGCGAAGACTATGCCGACCCCAATGCGGATATTTGGAAATATTCAGAAGCGGCCAGCCCACTACCGAAACCCAAAGATTATGACGGGCCTAATGGCTATTTTGAATACCTTCAAACGGTCAAGAAAAAAGGCGAGCATGGGAATGCCTTTAACTATCAAACCATTAACAGCGATACGCTGGGTTGGATCATTGCGCGTACCACTGGCAAAGCGGTCAATAACCTACTCTCTGAGCGCATCTGGCAAAAAATCGGCGCTGAACAGAGTGCCTATATGACGGTTGATGCCAAAGGTACGCCATTTGCAGGCGGTGGTATCAGTGCAGGCTTGCATGATATGGCACGCATTGGTAGCCTCATGCTGAATAAAGGCGAGATTAACGGTGAGCGTCTGTTTCCAGCAGCTGTAGTAGAGCATATCGAAGCTGGCGGCGACAAGGCTGCTTTTGCCAAGGCAAATTATAAACAACTCAAAAATGGCAGCTATAAAAGTATGTGGTGGTCATACGACAATCCTACACCTGTCTATTCGGCTCGCGGTGTCCATGGTCAAAGGATTTATATTGATCCAGCGGCTGACATGGTCATCGTCCGTTTTGCCTCGCATCCTGATGCCAGTAATAGCAAAAATGACCCGACTACCATTCCTGCTTTTAAAGCAGTCGCTAATTACTTAATAAAGAAGTAACAACTTAGAAGTAAACATCATAAAAAGTGAGTACCATAAAAAACCGCCGCTTTCATCATACATCGAAAGCGGCGGTTTTCTTATATAGGTCATTTACTTTATAGGAGCACAGTACTATTAGCTTTTAATTTTACACACATTAAAGCCCAATGCTTTTACCTGACTTTCTTTGTCATAAGGCGCTAGAACCGCACGTACATGCTCTTGTCCTTGCAAGTATTGTTTGGCAACACGCTGCAAATCAGCAACGGTCACGGACAAGATGGCCGCACGCATTTTGCGCTGCCAGTCTGCACCGCGACGATGCAAGTCAGCAAAACAGGCTTTGATTGCCTCCCCTGCAGGAGAGCCAGGTTTATCCATACCAGAGATAATACCAAGGATGGCCTCTTCTAACTGCTCATCCGTTTGCGGCTCGTTTAACAACCATTCGATACTGGCATCAAAATGGGCAAAGGTCTCAGCACACTGAGGATCACGATAACTGAAGAACTTAAAGGCACAGGCATTGGCATCATAGCCAGCACCGCCGCCATAAGCCCCGCCGCGCTCACGAATGGCACTGTGCAAATAGCCGTTTCGTAAGTAAGGCGCTAGTACCATCAACGCAGCAGTATCAGGATGATCGGCCGCAGGTACCGTATAAGCGCTGGCATTATGATAAACGTTGGTCGGAACCAACCATGCCAAATCTTCAACCGCTACTGATTCACCTTCAACATCATTTAGATGTAAGTCTGCAAACTCGCTTGGGACATTGTCATTAATACCGCGATCAGAGTTGGTTAATTTTTCTGCAAGCGCTGGTGCTTGGATGTCTTTCCAACTGTCGACAATTAAGTTACTCAACCGCTCAGTTTGCTCGGCTTCACAAATGATCACCGCATGTTTAGGTAAGCTAATCAAACGCTGATGCAAGTCCATCAAGCTGGTCGCAAGCTTATCCCATTGCGCATCGTCAGTACTCGCATGCGTTAAGAAATCTTTCAGTGCATTCAAGGCGGGAAGACCGCTGCGCACATACTCTAGCTGCGCTTGACGACTCATACCGCGACTGGCTATCTGCATGGCATACGAATGTCCGGAACCAGCAAGGTTTGATTGCCAGCTCGCTTGACGCTGCTGCAAAATCTCTTTGATACGGTCATGCTCACTAAAGACACTATGTTCCATGACTTCTTTGAGCAGATCAATCGCTTCAGGTTTACGATTCAGCGCACGCGTCGCGACCACAAAATAGCTGCTGATAGACTGGCTATCGGCAATGCCGGTACGTTGACTGATACGGGCAGTGACTCCTGAAGAATGCGCCGCTTGCTTGGCTTGCATGTCATGAGCACTGATCGAGTCGGTGCCAAGCTCTGACAATAAACTTAGATAAATAGGCAGCAATGGATGATTAATCACCTCATCTACTGGCAACTGGTCACTATTGACGCCACCAATGGCATCGGTCAATGGCACAATGACTTGATAATAGTAGATACCATTGGTACCTGCTTCATATTCAAATAAAGTGCTGTCTTGTCCACTCAAACGTACCGTTTTTTGCGTGCCTTGCTTAAAGCTGATGTCCGTTGGGACATCTTCTAGACCCACTTTTGGCAATAAGCTCAAATCATCCGGCGCTGCTTGGCGCGCAGCCAAATCGAGCGCTTGCTTATGCAAAATGTCTTTATCATCAGCCGTCAAATCCATCGCGATAGTGTCTAAACGGGTCTGCTCTGCAGCAGCCAGACGAGCCGTTTTTTCACTGTCTGGCGTCAAGGTGACACGCACACGGTGATTGTTGTCGAGCAAATGGGTTTTGATTAAATTGGGCAACCACGCTTTATCTTTCACCTGCTCACGTAACCATTGTAGATGCTCATCCACTTCCCAAACATCGATAGGGTTGCCATCGTGGATAGCGGTACTAAAGCCTTCTAGCATTAGGTTTAGACCATAAGGAACGCTATCACCACCGATATGACGTTGATCAATCTCTATCTGATGCAAAATGGTTTCGATGGTTTCATCATCGACTGGTTCGCTTGCAACTTTGGTCAGCAAATCTATGATGCCCTGCTCGACCGCTTCGGCATGCTCAGGGTTTGAGCCACGTAGACCGGTATAAAAGACCATTTCGTAATGACTGTCATCGAGTCCCAGTAATGGACTAGGTGCTTTGCCTAGAGGATGGCTGTCCAAATACGCACGCAGCGGTGAGCCTGAATGTTCAACCAACACCCCTTCTAATAAACGGAGCGCCAGACGCTGCTTTGGATCGGTAATAGACGGTAGCAGCCAAGCAACGACATGATGCGTTTGGTCTGGGCCTGCCTCATCAGCGGTATAAGTATCGGTGGCGCTAATTGGCGCAGACAAGCGCTGCTCTGGACGTGAGACATGCTTTTTGCCAGCTTCAAACTGAATCAACGCATCTTCATGAATCTTGGTCTGTGTCTCAGCCACTGGAATATTACCAAAGCTCATGATCACGCTGTTCGATGGATGATAATGGCTTTGATGAAACGCCACCAACTCAGGATGTGTCAAATCAGGAATATCAGCAGGATCACCGCCTGAATTGTAATGATACGTCGTCGTTGGGAATAAGTGATGAGCGACAGCATGATAAAGCTGATCAATCTCACCACTCATCGCCCCTTTCATCTCATTAAATACAATACCCTTAAAATGCGGTTTGTCCTCGCTATCCAACTCAACACGAATGCCTTCTTGAGCAAAATCAAGCGGATGAATATTGGGAAAAAATGACGCGTCAAGATAGACCGCAAGCAAATTGAAATAGTCGTTTTTGTTTTGCGTGGCATACGGATATGCCGTCCAATCAGCGGCAGTCATCGCATTCATAAAAGTATTGAGCGAGCGCTTAATCATCGAAAAGAACGGATCACGGACTGGGAATTTTTCAGAACCACATAAGGCGACATGCTCTAGGATGTGCGCCTCACCTTTTGAGTCCATGGGCTGGGTACGAAAGCCCACCAAAAAAGCGTTTTCATCACTTGGGTGTGCCAAATGATAATGCATTGCACCTGTTTTGACATGTTGACTGATCAACACATCCATCGAAAGCGCCTCAATATGGCGATGCTCAATCAGCTCAAACGCTGGATGCAGGGTCAGGTCAGCAGTGAATAGCGTGTCAGTCATAGTGTTCCTTATAGAGTGTTTTTACCTGAGTAAGTATCAGCGTGAGGTTCGAGTAAAAATTATGCATCTCTTACTTTACTTGAGTAAAAACCAATAATGAATAAAAATTACGAGTACAAGATAATGGCTACAAGATAAATCGTTTTATCTGTCATTGATATCAATCAGTACAAAAATTTTGGGTAATATTCGTATGTCATAGCGGTATATGTAATGGCACTGTTGCATCCATTAATAGGAATTTGCCTAACGGTATTAGATGGGGCTAAGCATTTAATAAGTCAAGGTACGCTCTAAAAGATAGGCCAGAAAGCCATAGGAAAGGTAGCTAGACCTTAAAATCTAAATATGTTTAGTGAATGTTCCTGATTTAATGATGTTACTTAACAGCGGGCATTAGTAGTGTTATAGTGAAAACCATCTGTCACAAGGAGCTGCTCATGAGTTACCAACATGTTTTATTGGTCACTGACTTAATGTCCGATGCTGATTTGGTTGCGCAAAAGGCCAAACGTATCCTCGCTGGCGCTCCCAATGCCAAATTGTCTGTGCTGCATATCGTTGAAGATGACATGGTGCGCTTCGGTTATGAGCTTGTCCCTTCGTCCAGCCTCACAGGCGACGTCGATGGCGAAAAGTGGCAAGAAGCACGTGCTAAGCTTGCGCGCTTTCTTGAGCGCAATGAGCTAGAAGCCGTTAACTCTGAGGTAACCGCTGCCATCTCTAACAGTAAGGGTATTGTTAATTACTGTCATAAAAAAGACGTTGATTTACTTATTATTGGACGTCATGAGCGCCATGGTATCGCCGCTTGGTTAGTGACTGCCACGGCAGATAGTATATTGCCAAATGTCCCTTGTGATAGCTTAGTGGTCAAGCTTAATAAGCCTGTAGAAAAATAATTGGTACTGCTCACTATGTAATTGAGTCTGTCATTTATAGATGCTGTCGCTTTGACATACTAAAGACAGTCAAGCTTTACTTCACAGCGCCTTGCCGTAGTGCTATAGTTATAATCATCTGTCACAAGGAGAAGCACATGAGTTACGAACATATATTATTGGTCACTGACTTGCTCTCTGATGCCGATATAGTCGCCCAAAAAGCCAAACGCATCGTGGAGAATCGTCCTAATGCCAAGTTATCGGTATTGCATATTGTGAAAGACACCATGGTTGGCTTCGGCTATGAACTGGTGCCAGCCTCAAGCTTATACGATCAGATTGATGATGAACGTTGCCAAGAAGCGCGTGCCAAGCTGGCACAGTTTTTGGATCGCAATGAGCTACACGACGTCAATTCTGAGGTGACCACGGCCATCTCTAACAGTGAAGGTATCGTCAATTATTGCCACAAACATGAAGTTGATCTATTGGTCATCGGTCGTCACAATCGACATGGCATTGCCGCATGGCTCAGCGGCGCTACCGCAGACAACATCCTGCCAAATGTGCCTTGCGATAGCTTGGTCGTAAGATTGGACAAACCAGTCAACGAATAACGTAAATCAGATAGGTTATTTTATAAAACGTCCCATAGCACATTTGCTTATGGGACGTTTTTTATTGCGGTTTCTTTGATATTGATGCCTCTGTCAAAATATCAATGAAGGTCTGCCAAATGGGACTTTGATGGCGGGCTTTGTGCCAGACCAGCCACCATGTCCGCGACAAATCAATGCCCGCCACTTTTACCTGTACCAACTTTCCTGAGGCCAGCTCGCTCTCAATCACATGCTGAGACAAACAGCCAAGACCGATATCTGCCATCACCATGTGCTTGATCGCTTCTGATTGTTGAATCGCCATGACAATCTCAGCATTGGGTAAATGCTTCAATAACTGCTCATCGATAATTTGCCGAGTGCCTGACCCTGCCTCACGTACCAATAACGGCAGCTGTGCCAATTGCTCCAGACTCAGCTCATAACACCCATTATCATCATTATATGACGCTAGCTCTATCAACCATTGACTATTACGCTTGGCAAAAACCTTTAAGGTATCCGTGCGCCAAGCACGTTGCTCAATGGTTTTCATGTCTGTCGGACGCGGTACGCCCTCCACTAGCGCAATATCAATATTTAACTGTTCAATCTCGCTGACTACTTCTTGGGTATTGGCAATATACATGTCCACATTGGCATCTGGTAGCGTCTCATAGAGCGTAGCAAGCAGCGACGGCAACACATAATTCCCAATCGTGGTACTTGTACCAATACGAATCTGGCCTGCTTGGTGCTTGTGATAATGCTCTAGCGTCAATGCTTGACCTAAGATTGCTTGCGCCTGTACATAAATGGGATGGGCATTAGGATGATGATTGAGCCTGCGACCAACACGCTCAAACAATGGCATTTGTAGCCTCGACTCCAATTCACTCAGAGCGCTACTGACCGCCGACTGTGATAAGTGTAACTCCTCACTAGCACGGCTGGTACTGCCCGTCTGATAAATACTGACAAAGACAGACAGCTGTTTGAGCGTGATTTTTGGTAATGTCTGAAGCGGTTTCTTCATTATTTCAATACTATATTAGTGGATGATACTCAGGAGCGGTGCATTATTTATTCTTCAGACGTGTAAGCAGATGGAGTCATTTCATTTTTTGAGCTGAATCAACTATAGCAAAATTAACACCATGACTGTATACGTTAACCTAAAAAACCGATAGTTTCTATCTTATTAATCTGTTTTTATTATAGATTGTCCTGTTTTATACTGACCAATCATAAGCTTATGCTTATTTTGATTATAGATGATAGGACAGTCAGTCATGCACGCTTTAGCACAAACCGTTGACCATTATTGCCCAACCAACCGCCATTTGGCAGGACTGGTGGTGGTATTGGTTGGCAGTTTGTTTTGTTTATGGCTCAATACCAGTCTCGATACTTGGACAGCAGGACGTGTGGTTGGACTGTCGTCTTTAACCTTGGCTATTTTGCTTGGTATGGTATTGGGCAATACCGTTTACCCTAGTGTATCTGATCGCTTGAGTGTGGGTGTGGCCTTCGCCAAAGGTCAGATACTGCGCCTTGCCATTATGTTTTATGGTTTTAAGCTGACTCTGACGCAAGTCTCAGGGGTGGGTATGCCTGCCATCATGATCGATGCTCTTGTATTGACATCCACCTTTCTACTCACGTATTGGCTCGGTACAAGATGGCTAAAGGTAGATAGACAGACCACATTACTGATTGGCTCGGGGGCAAGTATTTGCGGCGCAGCAGCAGTCATTGCCGCAGAACCCGTCATCAAAGCCGAAGCACATAAAGTCACTATCGCCGTGGCTACCGTCGTGGTCTTTGGTACGGTCGCTATGCTCCTCTACCCACTCTTGCATCACATAGGCTGGCTGCAACCTTGGCTCAGTACTGAGCAATACGGGATCTATACGGGCTCAACCATTCATGAAGTGGCACAAGTGGTGGTAGCAGGTAATGCTATCAGTACTGAGGTTGGCGATACGGCGGTCGTCACCAAGATGATACGGGTGATGATGCTAGCGCCTTTCTTGCTTATTTTGTCTTTTGCTTTAACCAAAAGTAAGAACGATGATACTGACCGTAATGAACGACTTTCTATCGTAAAACGCCTAAAAGAAGTTCAAGTCCCTTGGTTTGCGTTTATCTTTATCGCCATTGTCTTATTACATACATGGGTGCCAATGAGTACAGGTTTTGAGCGTAGTATGGTCATACTCGATGATGTGTTGCTCACGATGGCGATGTTTGCCCTTGGTCTGACCACCCATTTAAGCGCTATCAAGCAAGCTGGCATCAAGCCTCTTATTTTGGGTGCGACTATGTTTGTTTGGCTCATTATTGGTGGTGGGTTGATCAATGTTGCGGTCAGCTTAATGTATAGTCGATTCTAAATAAAATAGATTAACGCTGAATTGGAATAAATTTTTCTTGCTTACTGTGCCTTCGCAGACAGAGGCTGCGAAAAATTTATTCCAGCACGCTGTTTCATTTTGATATTGAACTTACTACATTAAATCACTGCGTCTGATCTATTTATCATTATCCAACATTTAAAATGCCTACGACCATCGCTATGGTTGTAGGCATTTTTGGTTCTGTGCGCTGTTAACGCTAAAGTGCAGACGAAAAAAAACGAACCCAAAGGTTCGTTTTTTAAACATCTATTTATCTACCTGTCTATAAAAGACAAATTAGATAGCAACGATGTTATGTGCTTGTGGGCCTTTTTGGCCTTGAGTTACAGTGAACTCAACTTCTTGGCCTTCAGCCAAAGTTTTGAAACCTGAACCAGTGATTTCGCTGTAATGAGCAAAAACGTCTGCGCCAGTTTCTGGAGCGATAAAACCAAAGCCTTTAGCTTCGTTGAACCACTTAACTGTACCTTTTTGAGTATCTGACATATTGATAATCCTACTTTTAAATTTATTAATGGTCTAGTGACCGATAACGCTTGCAAATAGCTACTGAACGATAAATATTAAAACGAAGGATTATAACTAATACTACGAGGTAATGATTTGGTGCAGAACTGCTCTTAAGCTTGGACGTATTATAAGGGGAACATTCTTGCATCGCAAGCCTTATCTCATATTTCGTGTAACTGACGCCCATTTATCACCGTTTTTACCTCTAATTGCAGCAATTTTAAGCGTTTGGCAAACGAAATAAATAGACTGCTACTCCACTACAAACGGCGGCTACCAGCCATGCGACCCATAGCATATCGGCAGGTAGACGATAAAACAACATACTCGTTGAGATGGTCATCATGATCGTTGCCAGCCATTTGGCATATAAAGGTACGGCATGATTGTTTTCCCAATCACGGACAAACTTACCAAAATACTTGTGATTGATGAGCCAAAAGTGAAAGCGCCTAGAGCTACGCGCCCAGCAGCCTGCTGCCAGCAATATAAAAGGAGCGGTCGGCATCACAGGTAATAGCGCACCAACAATCCCCAATACAAAAAATACCCAGCCCAATATTACAAATGTCCAACGCACCGCTGGACTTTTGGATTGATTGGTTTTTGGACGGTAGTAAAAAGCTTTTTTGTTAGCACTCATAATATTGGTGTCATTTGGCAATATACATAGTAGAAATTAAGTGGCTTTAAATTTTTAATAAAGAAGCGACCTATATAGGTCAATCAGCATGCAATATCGCTGAAAATGGTACAAGGTTATTTTTGCTTTTTTGTGTTTGTTATTTATCAATCGGATATTTTTTATTTGGCAAAAAAATATTGAGAGTTTCAGTAAAATTTTAGTAGAAGAATCATAAAAACTGGTGCATAATCGCCTTTCTAACGAACTATTGTTCTAGTCAATAGTTAATATGTTAAAGGTTGTGTTATTAGGTAACTTTCTATTTTTGTATAAGGTTAGATTCGTCAATCTTGGCATTTCATTGCTACTCCCTGTTTTTGTTTATCCTCCGTTTTCTTCTACTTTGTATCGTTACAAGGACATATATGGCCACATTGTTTAACCTATCATCCCTCAAAATGCTCACGCTACCTTTAGCAATCGCTGCTGTCACTATATTTAGTGGTTGTGCGACAACTGCTAGTCCAGAAGCACGCTTAACATATGACAAAACGCAGCAAAATCTAAAGTCTCAATCCGTTAGTGTCATCAGCGATGGTTGTCTAATTAGAGTAGAAATGGGTAAAAATGATGTCTTGTATGAACAATCCAACCTTACCTCACTTGCCATGATGGCAACTGTAGAAGAAGCGTTGAGTGAAAGATCTTTGAAAGTGTCTCGCACTACAGCACCGTTTGTGTGTGGTGCGCTCTCCAAAGAAGCGTTAGCAAAGATGGATATATTAGCTAATGCCAATGCAAAAGACGAACTCAATACGGCTTATCCATTACTGAGCTCTACGAACAACCTCAGTCAGGCAACCAATCAAAAATATCTGACATTGCTAGAAGCTTTTGCCCAAGATAAAAGAAAAGAAATCGATAAAGCAAAAGGCAATAGCGTCAATTTGGGTTTGGATAAAACCACATTAGAGACGCTCAAAGAAATCGAAGGCACCGATAAAGTGTTCGTATCCATGGTTACGGGCAGCAAACCATCATTTGGCTACTCTATGGCAATGGGTGTTACTACAGCAGTCGCGACTGGCGGCACTGGCTTTGCAACACCGCAGCAAGGGCAGTTTCATCACCTTTACTTGGTCGATCTGACGACCAATACCGTTGACTGGGCTAAATCGACTGCTTTTAATGGTCAAGTGTTCAAAATGCCTGTAAACGAGCGGTTGGCTTATAAAGGTATGCTTACCCCTTTATATGCTGAATAATTATTTTCAATTGACTGACTCTTTTTAAGATAAAAACCGTTCATAGTCTTGGCTATGAACAGTTTTTATTTATTGCTAACCTGTCAATGCTCTCATTTTTTATCAATGCTAGCTCGCATTCTTATTTTAATCATTTATTGTCAACTCACTGACTTACTCAAAGTCTTGCATTACCTCTCTTAAGTCATCTATGATGATAAAGCACTAATCCATCTTGTCGGGGTGCAATGATTTGACGCTGTAAACACAGCCGACGTCATCGCTGAGATAGACCCGTGAACCTGAAGCAGTTAGCACTGACGTAGGAAACAAGCGTGACACGTTTTAATAAATCTCCAAATGATGCGGTTATGTGATTATGCATCTGATTTTGAGATTTTACCTTTCTTGTTTTACCTAAACAGTATCAGTCTGATTGTTTCCCACCTAAAAAGGAAACAACGATGCAGCCAACCACCTCCCTTACCCTGACCCTCGAATGGTTCTTAAACCCTGATCACTTGCCCTTTATCGCTGGTGTGACCACGGGCGCGTACGAGCAAGCAGGGCTTGATATAAACATTATCGAACCAAATGACCATTATGATGGCTTTGCTGAATTGCAGAATCAAACAATCGATTTGCACGTCAATGAGCCTATCCATCTGTTTGAACATTACGCGCCTAATCTTCGTGCGCTGGGCTGCTTCTTTGAGACTGATGGCGGTATATTGATGCAGCAGTCCAGCATGGATAAGCTAAAAAACAATCAGCCGATTCGCATTTGTACCCCTGCTGCTGAGGAAAAAACCAATCGTATTGGCTTTGAGATATTAGCCCGCTATGCCAAGAAAAACGGCTTTAGCATCAGCCGTGATAATGTCACCTTTGTGCAAAAAGACTTTTATCATATAAAGAATTTACAACAAGACCCAAGCCTTGATGGTGCATGGTTGTGCTTTTATAACTTTGAAGGTGTTGAAGCGACTTCTGAGAGTATGGATTTTACATTTATCGATCAGCACCTCTCACCCTATCCTAACTTTTCAGCGTTAGAAATCCTCACAACTACTGAGATTTATAGCGCGAAAAAAGACGCGATAGACACCTTTATCCAAGTGACCAACCAGATGACTGAGCTGTGTAAAAACGATCCAGATGCTGCTCACCGTATTTATTATGACTACAGTAAAACCGAGGCCGATGCCTTGATGGATGCCATTATCGATAATACGCTGGGCAGATTGATCACGCCCATCAATCCCGATGCAGCTAAGTGGCAAGAACTTCGCGAGATGCTGGCAGAGATTGATATTGTGACCTTGACCGATGAGCAGTATCAGTCGCTGTGGGCGTTGTAGACATTTTATAAGTTAAGATATTTTGAACCATAAAAAACCGCCATAGTGTTTGCTGTGGCGGTTTTTTATGGTTAATAGAATGACAAGGTTATTACTGCACGATCCCAAGCTGCTTAGCTTCTTTTAGCCAGCTTGGGAACTCTTCTAGCATGTTTTCATACAAGGCTTCTTCGCTAATGTCATTTAAATCGTCGAGTTCAAAAAAGTCGCAATTATCAATTACGCGCCCTGTCATGTCGTCTAGTTTTTTCAGGATGCCATAACCGCGACCACCCAGTCCGACAAACTGCCAAAACATTGGCAGGTTTGCCGCTTCCGTCATGACTCTGGTGATGCCCCGATTGTCACTCACCCCGCCATCACTGATAAATAAAATATAAACGGGCACATCTAGGCCGTCCTTTTGATAAAACTCAGTCACGGCTTTCATGACTTCTGCTTCATTGTTGATGCGCGGGCCAAGTGCCCATTTACGCCAGCCACCATGAGCGTTGTCAATAAACCCTTCGTAGTTGCTCAACCCAATCTCACCCAAATATTGTGGGTCACGGGCAAACGCCCAGCAGTCTAGCGCTTGATCATCATCAAAGCTGACAGCCAATGGCAACAAGCGGTTGACTACCTCTTGTACACGACCTTGTTTATATTGTCTGTTCATTGAACCTGAGGCATCGAGCACAAGCGCCACTTTTGCGGTTAATTGCTGCAACTGGCGTTTTTCAAGCGAGATGGTGGCTTTTTTGGCAAGGTTAACCAGCTTGGGCGCTTTCTCTAGCATCACCTTTTCTAAAGGAACTTTTGAGGTATTAATTTTGGCTGGGGCAATGGTTTGTGCAGGCACAGTATCACTGTGATCTTCCGCTACATCACCGCCAAAGTGCTGCACGATTGCAGCAAGTCCACCATTAAACCCTTGCGCGACATTCGCTAAGCGCCAAACACCGCCCTTACGATAAATCTGCATCAGCATACTGGCTTGCTGCTGAGCAAAGTCGGCTACTTGATATTCTGCCTGCGCTTTTTGCGATTGCTGCCAAATACCAATATCTAGCGATTGAATTTGGTTGAGCGGAGTATCGGCTGATAATACAAAAAACAAGCTGTCTATATTCGCACCCAGTTTGGATAAATTAACTTCAAACTCGGCTTGAATGCCTTTATTCGCCGTTGGCTGCGACTCGTAATGGGTGAGCTTGATTTGCCCACAAGGTGAGGTTGGTTGATTATAAAACACCATGTAATCATCGTTGATCAGTTTGCCCGCTGCGTCTAAGGCAAAGCAGCTGATGTCCATCTCTATCGGACTTTGGCGCGTAAACTTGAGCGTGATGGGTGCGGTATCGTCAATAGCAAGGTTGTTTAAAGGTGTGCGTTGTCCGACGGTGAGATGGTTCATAGTATTCCTTACTCTAGAGTATTATTCTTTTAATAATAATATAGCGTAGTTGTAGACATAAAAATACCGCCATAGTACTTGCAGTGGTGGTTTCTTATTTTATTAATGATTAGAAATATTAATCCCAATCATGACTCGAAATACTGACGGATCTTAGTAATCCAATCAGGTATTTCATAACTATCATCTATAATATCTATATACCTTTTTGAAAACTCATACTTCACTCCTTCTTGTTTGAAGAAGTTGAGTAGTTTATCAGTCTCGCTAGTTTTAAGGTCTAACGCGGACCGTGAACATACTTCTTTCACATCTTCCATACTATGACTATCTAAAAATCCTAAATGTTCTGGATAATCATCTCTAAAAGTTACTAGTGTTTCAACAAACGCCTTTCCATTTAATACATCTTCTATAGTTGTTGATGGCGAAACATGACTAGAATTAATATTAACTAAATCGGTGATATAGTTACTCCCGCTAACTATCCTATTACATAAGAGATTACTCTCATTCGTAACTTCGTACTGGACTAGCTGACTGTCAGTATCAGATAATAGATATATTTTTCCTACCATTTCTCTCTTAAAGTCGTCATATGAAGCAAATAGATACTTATAAAGCCTTTTAATCTCACCTGCACCACCCACTGGTACGATACGTAGCTTATTATTAACAACTAAATCTTTAAAATACTCAGATAAATATATCTTCTCCGAACTGCCCTCACATATCAGCCAATTATATGGTTCCTCTGATGTTGTACTAGAAATTACTGACTGCACAAAGTCATTTAAACTTTTGAGTCTTACATCAAATGGCATAACTTTTCTAGAACCTTTGCTAATATGCTTAACTTGTTCTCGATAGTTTGCCAAATTAACTTGATCGAACTGGTGCGTCTCCGCACTTCTATTTATGAAAGTTGCACTACCACTTTCGACTGTAGGCAAAAAACCATACCAATGTGTTGAAAAAATCACCTGCATACACTCTCTGCTCATTTCATATAGTGTACTAAACTGATCGTAGCACGCAGATATGTGTAATGAAGACTCTGGCTCATCAATACCTATAATTAAGTTATCTCCACTAGCTCTATGGTTTATCAATAGCTTATAGGCTATATTAATTATAGCTTTTTGCTTTTCTCCTGAGCTTAAAGAATTAATATCTAACCAGTTAACACCTTTTTCTTTGTGTAGCTTTCTTATGCTGAAGAATGCTTGAATAATTAAATTATTCACATCTGATCTTCTTAGGTTTTGCTGTCTATCAGTAATTGTTCGATAGGAATAACCATCTAACTCTTGTGATATCTCATCCAAAAAGTCATTTAGGCTTTTATTAATATCTGTTATCTGCTTTTTAGTAACTCTTTGAGATAATATCTTTTCTAATGACTCTCCCATTAAAACTTGGACTTCCGTCGTCTCAAGTCTTGTAAATGACTCTGGATCAATTTCACGTGGAATGTAAATGTAATCAAACTTATCCTTAATAAAGCTCCATAATTTCATAAAAGTTTCTAACTCTTCATCAAGCTTATTCTTAGATGGTATATGAGGAGGAAGCACAATATCGGCTTTATGAAGTTTCTCATTATAGAAATCTTCAACTAACTTCCTATTATTGAAGAAACTTAAACTTACGCCACCTTTGTAATCAAGTCCGATAGGTAGAAAATAACAGTCGTTCAAATTATTATTAGTATTTTTAACTATAGATTGTAAATGATTATAAAAGTCTATTTGAGGTTGTGAAGTTAGATTATCAGTTGATATATTACGGACAGTATTATCAAGCGACCTAGCTACTTCCTGATACTCATCAGGTATATCAGTTTTCTTTAGAAGGAATATGGGTACGATTTCTGGATTAGTCGAGTTTAATCCACTCTTTTTAGTTGCTGTATTGAAGTTCCAGGACTTATCGTTAAAACAGGCATCGAGTGCTTCAAGTATAGAGCTTTTACCAATACCGTTATTACCTACCAAACCGCAGAACTGATCACTGTCAGTTAATGGTATATAGTTTCTCCCTTGGTAAGTTTTATAATATCTTAAAACTATGCCAATAATCATAAACTGTCCTTATACATAGATTTGTAAAACCAATACAGCTCTCTAATAACCTTGCCTCTGTGATATCAAAAATAAATATAGTATCACAAAATTTTTTAGATAATAGCACACAAATATTCAGTTGTATGATGAAACCGAATATTAGCTAGAGAACTAACCAGTAGACAATAAAAAACGCCATCACAATTGTGACAGCGCTATTTATTACTACAACCATTACTATGCCAATTACAACGCTTTCAACTGCTCCATCTGCGCCGTCATCGCGGTCAACTGCCCTTCTAACTCAACTAATAAACTCACCCCAACAACCACACCACCGCCACCCACGTAAACAGCAACATCCCAATATTGGCGTGAAAAAACGTTGGAATCACACTGTCTTTAATATGGTCATGCTGTCCATCAGCATTTAGACCAGCAGTAGCGCCAAGCGTGATCGTAGACGCTGGCGAACCCGCATCGCCTAACGCCGCCGCTGCACCAAGCATGGCAAGAGCCGCGAGTGGAGAGAACCCAAGCGCAAACGCAAGTGGGATATAAATAGGCGCTAAGATGGGGACAGACGCAAACGAATCGCCAAACCCAATAGTAATAAACAAGCCAACGACCAGCATCACCGCTGCACCAAACAGTTTATTGTCACCAAAGAATTGCGTCGCTGATGCCACGAGTGGGTCGATGTCGCCAGTGGCGGTCAGCAGTGCGCCAAAGCTCGATGCAATGGTAATGATGACGGCGATTTCTGCCATTAAGCGCACGCCTTGCGTAAACACATCGTCTTGCGCTTGCCAGCGATAAATACCTGAAAACCCAAGAATCATAAAACCGATCATCGCGCCAATAAACAGCGAATCAAAATAAATTTGGAACAATAACACCGTGACCACTGCCAGCGCTGTAAATAGCAGCGGCTGTAAACCAATCTCGATTTTTTCGTCAGTAGCGATCATATCAGTATTTTCTGTTTCTGCTTTCGTCACTTTTATATAATCACGCGGTTTACGATACGTGATGAATACCGCAAACAGCATACCAGCGAGTAGCCCCATTACTGGGAAGAACATCGCTTTGGGCGCCATGCTGGCAGTCGCTGCATACCCAGACGCTGCGCCAACGCTATTAAAATTCTCTAATAAGATTTCATTCAGATAAATTGCGCCAAACCCAAACGGCAGCAGCAGATAAGACGCGCTAATACCACAAGCCAGAATACAAGCAACGGCACGGCGATCGAGTCGTAAGCGGTTCATGAGACCAAGCAGCGGCGGTATCAGCACAGGGATAAAGGCAATGTGTACGGGTATTAAGTTTTGTGAGAGCAATGAGGCCACAATAAATAGGGCAAACAGCATCCATTTGACCTGCTGTCGTACATGAGCACCTTCACGATTAAGACTACTCGCCATCTTTTGTGCGACCCAATCCAGGATGCCACTTCTCGCCAGCGCCACGGCAAACGCGCCAACCATGATGTATGTCATCCCGACTTGTGCGCCGCTCAGCAAGTTATCATTTAACACCTGTAAGATGTCTGGCATTGTCATTCTTGCATGCAAACCGCCAAGCAAAGCCGCCGATACTAAGGAGACGGCCACAGGGATTTTGATCAGACAAAACACCACCATCAACGTAATAGCCAGCACCACAGCATTGACTGGAATCGCAAACAGCCACAACGCGCCATAGATAGCAGCCAAGCCGATTAGGACAGGCAATGCGCGGTTAAGAAAAAAAGTATCCTGACGATAAGCAGATAACATGACATTCCTTAAAATGTTATTTCAAATAGAGGGGCTTAATTTAGCGAGCTTAAAAATTTAAGAAGTTATGAGCGATAGATATATTGCCATACAGACAATAAAAAACGCCATCACAATTGTGACAGCGCTTTTTATTACTACAGATATTTACGTTTTATTTACAACGCTTTCAACTGCTCCATCTGCGCCGTCATTGCAGTCAACTGCCCTTCTAGCTCAGCCAGTTTTGCTTTCTCAGCATCGACGACTTCGACTGGCGCTTTACTCACAAAGCCTTCATTACCAAGCTTACGAGCGATACCTTCAGCTTGACCTTTCAACTTATCATATGACTTGCCCAAGCGAGCCAGCTCAGCCGTTGGATCGATGAGCCCTTTCATCGGCACGAGCACACGTAGCTGACCGACCATACTTGATGACGATAATGGCACGTCATCGCCTTCTTTGACGATCTCTAGGCTCTCGACTTTGGCAAGCGCTTTGAACTGGTTTTTGATACGCGATAGGCGCGCTTCTTCTTCACTAGAGACGTTTTGTAGCAGTACTGGCAGACGTACGGCATTACCAAGCTTCATCTCACCGCGGATATTACGGACGCTCGCGATCAGCTCTTGTAGCCACGCCATATCCGCCTCAGTTTGTTCACTGATTTGGCTGTCATCGGTCTGTGGATAGCTCGCGATCACGATGCTGTCGGTGTTTTTACGACCGAGTAGCGGCGCGATGGTTTGCCAGATTTGCTCAGTCAGATACGGCATGATTGGATGCGTGAAGCGTAGCGCGGTCTCTAGCACATGCAGCAGCACATAGCGGATTTGCGCTTTGCGCGCATCCGACACCGAGTCATCATTGAGACTGGCTTTAGCAAGCTCCACGTACCAATCACAGTACTCGTTCCAGATGAACTCATAGATATCTTGGCTGACCATATCGAGACGATACTGAGCGAAATGCTGATGAATGTCTTTGATGCTAGAGTTCAGACGACTCATGATCCACTTCTCTGGTAATTCCCATACGTCAGGGTTTGCCGCTTGGTCGATAGGCTTGGCATTGCTGTCACCATCCACACAGTTCATGAGGACAAAACGGCTGGCGTTCCAGATTTTATTACAGAAGTTGCGATAGCCTTCAACGCGTTTGAGATCAAAGTTGATATCGCGACCGGTACTGGCAAGCGAGGTAAAGGTAAAGCGCAGTGCATCGGTACCATACGCTGGGATGCCTTCTGGGAACTCTTTACGCGTTTGCTTCTCAATCTTGGCCGCGTCTTTTGGATTCATCATGTTGCTGGTGCGCTTTTCGACCAGCGCTTCTAGCTCGATACCGTCGATCAAGTCAATCGGATCTAAGACGTTACCTTTTGATTTTGACATTTTTTGACCATTACCATCACGCACCAGACCATGGACATAGACAGTCTTGAACGGTACTTGCGGCGTGCCATCTTCGTTTTTCACAAAGTGCATGGTCATCATGATCATGCGCGCAACCCAAAAGAAGATAATGTCAAAACCTGTCACGAGCACGCTGGTTGGGTGAAAGGTTTTCATCACGCGTGGATCGGCGTTGACATCTGCCCAGTCAAGCGTACTGAACGTCCATAGACCTGAGCTGAACCACGTATCAAGTACGTCATCATCTTGACGCAGTTTTACATCGTCGCTTAGGTTGTATTTAGTGCGCACTTCCGCTTCATCACGGGCGACATAGATTTCACCTGTCGCATCGTCATACCATGCGGGGATACGATGACCCCACCACAGCTGACGGCTGATGCACCAGTCTTGTAGATCGGTCATCCACGCCATATACATGTTTTTGTACTGCGCAGGGACGAACTCAATGCTGCCGTCTTCTACTGCATCAATCGCAGGCTTAGCAAGCTCTTTGACCGCGACGTACCACTGATCGGTCAACCACGGCTCAACGATCGTACCGCCACGCTCAGCACGTGGGGCTTTTAGCGCATAGTCCTCTACCTCTTCTAGCCAGCCCTGCTCGCCTGCTTGCTCTACAAGGAACTTACGAGCGGCAAAACGCTCAAGTCCTGCGTACTCGCTCGGCGTGGTCTCTAGCTCTGGCTCACGTGTCTGCAAGTCAGGATAGACTTCCATCGCTCGCAAGATATTGGCGCGCTCATCAAGGATGTTAATCAGCGGCAAGTTATGACGACGACCCAATTCATAATCGTTGAAATCATGTGCTGGGGTGATTTTGACACAGCCCGTACCAAAGTCTTTTTCGACGTAATCATCAGCGACGATAGGCACGACACGACCCGTGATTGGCAAGGTAATAGTTTTGCCGACCAAATGTGCATAACGCTCATCGCTCGGATTGACTGCGACCGCCGTATCACCAAGCAAAGTCTCAGGACGTGTGGTGGCGACGACCAGATAGTTTTTACCATCTTGAGTCATCAAGTCTTTGTCAGTGAAATGATAGCGGAAATGCCACAAGCTGCCTTTTTCATCATGGTTTTCTACTTCTAAATCAGACAGTGCCGTTTGGAACTTAGGGTCCCAGTTCACTAGGCGCTTACCGCGATAAATAAGACCATCGTCAAACAGGCGTACGAACACTTCTTTTACT
The DNA here is from genome assembly GCF_001606025.1 of Psychrobacter alimentarius. Classification (NCBI taxonomy): domain Bacteria; kingdom Pseudomonadati; phylum Pseudomonadota; class Gammaproteobacteria; order Moraxellales; family Moraxellaceae; genus Psychrobacter; species Psychrobacter alimentarius. Next base: position 2,891,241 of record NZ_CP014945.1, read on the forward strand.
GCATTGGACAGACCATCATCCATGGTAAAACGCTCACGCGACCAGTCAACCGAGCTACCCAAACGGCGAATTTGGCTGGTGATGTTACCGCCCGACTCTTCTTTCCATTCCCATACTTTATCGATGAAGTCTTCACGCGTCATATCACGGCGTTTGATACCTTGCGCCTCCAAACGACGCTCAACAACCATTTGAGTCGCGATACCAGCATGATCCGTACCTGGTTGCCACAACGTATTATCACCATCCATGCGATGATAACGGGTCAGCGCATCCATGATTGCATTGTTAAAGCCATGACCCATATGCAATGAGCCGGTGACGTTCGGTGGTGGCAGCGCAATAGAAAACGACTCGTCTTTATCAAAGCTTGGTTTAAAATAACCGCTTTCTTCCCAACCTTGATACATGCCTGCTTCCACCTCACTGGGATTGTAGGCGTTTTCTAGTTGATTCAGAGCTGCTTGGATAGATTGGGTCAGATTGGTTTTCGCGTTGCTATTAGTACTGGTATCGGTATCGGGATTGCTCATAGTAAAAAGGTCTTTTATTGATAATGGATGTGGTCAGACAATGGATGTAAAAAATAGATAATATAATGAATACCGTGATTTTAACGCAGATAGGCAGATTTTGTTAGATGCTAAGGCAATTTATCGGAGCTTAACAGCGGCATTCAACAATTAACAACCTTAATCAACTGAACGCTCACCATAATCAATCATTGCATGCGTTAAAATATAACGCTGCTATAAGGTAGAGCAACGCTATAGAATATAGCCATGTCTTTTTATTAACATCAATCTGGATAACAGCGAGCCAACCGTGTCCCAAGATACCGAGTATAACAATAACGCTCATGCCAATAAGGTCAACGGTGCGCCTATCATTGATGGTGCCACTCATCCTGCGTACGAGGCAAAAGATGAACCAGAGGATGAGGGCGACCATACTGCTTTGGATGATGAGCTTGAAGCGACTGAGCAGTTAGAAGATGAAGATTTTTCTGAAGACATCAGCAAGGAGGACAAAGAAACCATCAAAAAAGTCGCCAATGACGACAACGCCAGTCAAGCAAAAAGCCATGCCAGTATCTTGGTTGAGCAGTCCATGGACGCCCGAAAAACCTTTGAGCGTTCGCTTGGCTCATTATTCACCAGTGCTTTTACCGCTGGGCTTGAGATTGGCATCAGCTTCTTTATGATTTTATCCGCTTTTGCCCTTCTCAATGAAATGCTGCCAAGTCATTATGCGCTCGTCCTCGCTTCCCTACTTTATCCCATTGGTTTTATCATTGTGGTCATTGGTCAGTCATTGTTATTTACCGAACAAACCTCGCTTTTGAGCCTGCCTGTATTGAATGGTTTTGAACCTGTAAGCAAACTATTGCGCCTTTGGGGCATTGTAATCGCAGGCAACGTGGTCGGTGGCTGTTTGTTTGCAGCCTTAATGATTGGTTTGGGCTTGAATATGCATCTGTTTAGCGCAAGTAGTATCGATACTTATGCCGAGCATATTTTGGGATTTAGGTGGTGGGTCATATTTGGCAGCGCCATCTTGGCAGGATGGATGATGGGGGTCACAGCGTGGCTTGTGACCTCAGCGCGCGATACCCTTAGCCGGATTGTGTTAGTCACTATTATCACAGGCAGTATTGGATTTTTGGGTTTGCATCACAGTATCGTTGGTAATATCGAGGTATTCTCTGCTTTACTATATGGCAATACGGTCAGCTTGTGGCGCTATTTGGAATTTTTGGCGGTGGTATTGGTAGGCAATACGGTCGGTGGCGTGGTGTTTGTCGCGGTACTCAAAAACCGTACGTTCTTGTTTGATATCGAAAAAGTAAAAGAGCAAACCGCTGATGACAGAGCCAATGATAGCCGACATATAAATATCCGTCGGCCTTAGTGCTTGGCAAATCATATTGAATGATAAACGCGCATAATGAGAGTCACAGCAATCAATGCACTGGTTACCCATAAGCAATTTAACAACCTTAAACTGCTTATGGGAGTTGATTCCTCATCCATCAACGTAATGCGCTTTGCTTTATGACCTCTATCTAAGCTCTAGATGCCGCCAAAATACCGCTCTTTACTTCCGACTTCTTAAGCTTATGATACTTTGCACTAAAGATTCTGACCAAAATCCCAGCGGTCAAAAACATGATCAAGGTATAAATGGCAGGCATCAGCGACATTTTATAATTGGCCAATAGTGTCAGCGCCATAAAGATTGACAAGGTGCTGTTTTGTAAACCAACCTCTAATGTCACTGACGCTCTTTGTGCCAAATTCAGTCCGAACCATTTACTCGTGTAATAACCAAGCGCCATGGTAGACAAGTTCAATAATAAAGACACTGGCCCCGTGGCAAAAAACGCTTCAACGATAATGTCTCTTTGTACATAGCTCAAAAACGCCACCAAAAACGCCAAAAATGTCACGCCAAATCTAGACACATATCGCTGTGAGCTATCCGCGACCCTAGGCGCAAAGCGTTTGATCAGCATGCCCACACTGATGGGTAATATCGTCAGCAATACCAAAGTCAATACTGTCTTTAACACAGGCAATTGAAACTCGCTGCCCGCCCCCATAAAGTGAATCAATGAAAAGCTTAGAACGACAGGAATACTAAACACAGTAATGATGCTGGCAATCGCCGTCATCGTCACGGATAGTGCCACATCCCCTTTGGCAAGATAAGTAAATAAGTTTGAAGTTGTGCCGCCTGGGCAGAGTACCAGTAGCATGACGCCAACCGCATACTCAGGCTCAAGTGGCATGATGTTTGCCAAGGCAAAGCCAATGACTGGCAGCAATATCAGCTGATTGGTCAAGCCGATACCGACGGCTTTTGGGTATTTTAAGACGCGTTTAAAATCATTGGTGACGAGGGTCAACCCCATGCCCATCATGATCAAAAACAAGCAAATAGGAATGACAACGGAATTTACTAGCGTGACTATCTCAAGACTTTCCATAACTACATCCATGTAGGTAAGACCCTTCTTTGGGTCAGTTTATGACAATGCCGTGATGCTCAATCAGCCAATCCTGCTGATTATTTGGGTAAAAGCCACCATCGGCATCAGTGTTTTCTTGTGATGCTCTTTGTCTGACAGTGTTTTTTGTACCGTACTATTTTGCACACTACTTACTAACACGCCCTATCATGATGATAGAACGAGAAAATTCAGTATATCGTGCTAAAAGTCTCTGTATTTACTTTATCTAACGACTCATCAGTCAAATAAGAAATAGTATCTTTGGGAAGGATAGTTTTAGGAGGAAATAAAAACATGCGGGTAAAAAGTAGCAGATACGGTCGATTTACTTTAAAAAACAGATAGTGTGAGTGGGACGATTTTTTGCTACCTCTGTGTTAGCAGCACGCAAGAAAAAGTGATAGCACCTGCTGTATCGATGTTATGTTGAACTGGCTATAGCAAGTTTATATAGAGGATTTAGCAGCAATTGTATTGTTACTGTCGATACTGATGACCGCTGTACCATAGGCAATAGCCTCTACCATGCTGCCCAATTGATTGATGTTAGTCACTTCCATCCGTAAGCCATAGATATGGTTATAGCCTTTTACATTGGCTTCGGTACGCATGCGTACAATGGCTTCACGGCGTGCACGATCCAATAATGTCTCGTAAGTGGTCAAGTTTTTGCCAAATAGGCTTAACACACGCGCTATGATCATTTTGAAGTAATCTTGAGCAATGACAACGCTACCCAGTACCAACTCGCCCTCGCTACCAGCCGCCAGTTTGGGACAATAAAAGCGCTCGCTTGAGACAATAATATGAACCAACTCTTGCTCCGACACGCGCAGCTGCGCTAAATGCTGACGCTCATGACGCGACCCAAAAAACCACCCAGCCGCGAATAATAAAATAAACGGCGCGTAGTTGATGAGAAATTGAGTGAGAGAGTTATTCATGACACGTCTCTTAATATAAAAAGCATCAATGCTTCGACAGAATGCTTTGAGCGTTGGCTAATCAACCAAAAGGATTGAAACGTGGCAAATCATCTGTCGGTACAGGTGCAGGGTTTTGGGCTGGCATAGATTGCCCGTAAGCATCATTTGGCGGCTGAGTGGCTTGTTGCGGCATGGGAATGGCTTTGACTGCAGTGCCGTAAACGAATAGCTCAGAGGCGCCCTGTGCAATACTAGACGTCGAAAAACGTAAGCCCACAACTGCGTCAGCACCCAAGGCTTCGGCTTTGACAACCATCCGATCTATCGCCTCTTGACGCGACTCTTCTAGCAACTCGGTATAAGCGGTTAATTCACCACCAACGATGTTTTTTAACCCAGCAAACAAGTCTTTGCCGACATGCTTTGAGCGTACCGTACTGCCGTACACCACATCTAGGCGCTCGGTGATTTGGTAATTGGGTAAGTGCTCAAGATTGGAGAGTTGCACAGTCATAGGACGACCTTATCGGTGACTTAATAGGATGAATCAAAAAACGCTAAGCAGTACTGATAATAAGTGATATTCAACCGTACTGCTTATGGCTATTTTTAATAATACGCTTAATCGTTGGTATGGAACAACAAGAACAACTCAGTCAAATTGCCTTCAATGCTATTGGCCATTTGTACCAGCTTATCCTCATCGCGGCGCATATCCGCAAGCTCTGGATCTTCATCATCGATACCGCTTAACACGATCATCGGCAAGGTTAATACCGCCACATCTTCTGCTGTCTCTTCATCTTCAAACCAGTCGCTTGCTTCATCAGCATACATGGCATCTACAAAGCCAATCGACCAAGCAACGATGTCCGACTCATCTGAAAAATCAACGGCCACTTCTTCGTTACCAGCGTCTTCTCCAAACGGTAACTCAATGGGTGTCTCGTTTTTTAACTCAGCCATGATAGCATCGCGCCAGCGCTTGATACCGTCAATGACGTTTTCAGGCACTTCACTGGTGTGGCCTTCAAACAACGCGTCTATCCAATTTGGTAATGGACGACCTATCACCGTCGCTGTCAAAAAACCATGCGCGGCAACGCTATCGAGCACAAACTGGCTCTCTTGATTGTCCAAATAGTCTAGTAATTCATCGAAACTTAGTGGGTTACTCATGATGTCATGATCCTTAAGAGAGGGGTTGCGTCAATTGTAATGGCTGATGGAATAAGCGCAGGATAGCGGATAATCTGAAGACAGAGGTTGTCTGGATAAGTCGCCAAACAACCATAATAAAATTAAAAACTTTATAAAAACGAGGGATTAAGCGCCGAAAAAAACCACAAACAAGATACCATCAGCTTAACACAGCCGAATCCATAATCTCGATTAAAAGGCTTTAGTCGGCTTAAATGACGCTATTTTTTGACTCTAGGTCGTCATATAAACCTAAAAACTAAAGATCATCATCCCAGTCATCGCCATCTTCGTCGAAGTTGTCGATATCATCTAGATCATCTTTGAGTTCTTTGGCCAGACGCTTCTCTTCTAACAAATTGTCGATTAGTCGACGCTTTTCAAGACTGCTTAGGCGTGTACGTACACTCGTCTCGGCCTCTTCCACCATCTTTGCATCATCATCGTCGACAAAATCATCATCAAAATCGTCGTCAATATCTGTGTCACTCATGACAAGCTCCTATCGTTTTTAGCAAGGGTATTAAAAACATATCAATATATATATGCCTTATAAAGTCTCTATTGAATGTTGTCAATCCTTTTTATCATGATGACAGATTTAATAGCCGATACTAAGATAACGGTAAAACAAACAATTGTATATAAATATAATGACAATTATATCGTTGATTCGCTGTCATTTTCGATCATCAGTACAGCGTTACGAACATCGGCTAGTCGCTGTATCATGGCATCATTACCACCATCGAAAATCGCACACTCGCGCTCATAGACCGTTGTCGGGCGCATGATGCTATGCACTTGAACATGGTGATTGATTTGTTTGATACCAGCGTTTGGCAACAAAATCAACATTTGCTCTTTGCGACCAACGCTGTGTAACAACTGTGTCATTGCCTCTGACTGAGCATCGTCGCTCACCCCTGCTTTTGCAGGTAACGCAAACCGTGATAGCTCAATATGCTTATCATGGATGATTTTATTGAGCATTAGGTAGAGCTTACCAAGCATCACGCCTGCCAGTGCCACTTTTGCATGACTGTTATCTGCCTTTAACAACACACTAGCGCCTTTGTCTTCAAACCGTGGCTCATTTATTAGGCTAACACCCAGCAATAAAGGCTGTTTGAGCAATTCAGTTATCGCTTGGTTCAATAGCTGCGTACACAATGCTAAATAAGGCAAGCGTTGAGACGGTGCCAAACGCTCGAGCATATTGAACTCATCGTGAAAGACCAGCTGCACACGCACACTGTCGAACGCTCGTGTGGCAGACAGCCTAGAAGCACCACCAAATTTGGTTGACGTATGACTGGTGCTACCGGTGTCGCCCTGTGCATCATCACTCGCTTCCGTTGTCTCACCCATTTTACTTGCGGCCATATCAACCGTTTCGCTTGCAGTGCCTTGGCTCTGTTGCTTTCTCAAGTATTGATTGACCTCATTATGGATGTCACGTTTTTTTACGGTGCTGGTCTCGCTATCCGTCACCGTTTCATCTGAGCGCTCGGTGCCCATGTTTTCTCTATCCGCTGAACGACGTTCAAAATTGCGATCATAGTTCCTCGGATCCATTTGCATATATTGCTCACGATGCAGATTTTGGATTTCGCGGCTAAGGGCATTGATTTGTTCTTTGGTTGGGCGCGCAAGATAGCCATAAATCACCCAAAGTAATAAATGCAGCAGCATAGTCCCAATGACAAACGGCCATTGCATGGCGATAATTTCGCCTTTACTCACATCTTTCAAAGTCAAGGCAACGCTGCCAATGACCGCCTCCCCTTTGGTTGCAATTTGACGAATGGTATCGCCTTGTTGCATGGGCGCATTGCCCACGGGTACTAAAATCTCATCTTTATTGTCTTTAATCAGTATCCGTGTGACATCTTGCTCGCTGGTATAGCGATTGGCAATAACGCTGAGGCTGACACGGTCTTTATTTTCTAAAGACAACCTCGCTTCATCAATCAGCTGGGCGACCATCTGCTCGCCTTTTAACGCACGACTATTGCTCAGCTGTTGGTCAGTACTAATGACCAATAACAGAGTCTGCAAACAAAAACTAACCAGAAGAATTATGGCAAACAACCCTTGCCGCGGCGCTAAATACGTCATGATATGGTAAACTTTTTTGGATAAAAGAAATTAAAAAACAAGGCTATCGCTCATTTTTTGGCTAATTTAAAAAAATGGTACTGCGTGTGTCTCTATCACTCGTGACTGGAATCAAGTAACACCCTTTAAACCTGCTAAGACATCATTACTGAAAACCACTGTTTTAGGCATCCATACTTCGCGTAAACTGATACCATTTTGGCTCGTTCACACTGGTCACAAGAGCCGTCACATACTCAGCGAATATTCGCTACTATATCACCATAATAAGTCTTATAGCGTTAGCGGCTTGAGAAATTTATTACAACATGAGCCTGTTACTTCTTCTACTTTTTGAGTGACAATAGTCATTTTTAGGACACTATGATACTTTGCGTGCCCTCTATAGGCGCTGCTTAGTAAAACTGGTATTATTCCTAATCTTATATGAGCATACAAGGGACAATTGAGGCATGCCAAACAATACATCTTATTCGTTACCAAAAGACAGCAAAGCATGGCAACAAGCCGTCGATTCTGTTGCGTCGTTATTACCGAACGATACCAATTTGCAAGATTTTGATGCGCTACAGTCTCTCCCTGTGTTTGCCCTTATTGTTGTGTTGCCTGCCAGAGTATCAACACTTGATATTCATCAATATGTACAGTCATGGGTCGATGAGCAGCCAAACTGGCATTTGGTGACAGTTGCAGAAGATGCGGATGCAAGTTTTGTCAATATCACCGTGTCTGATACCGAACCGATGGCAGGAAACGCTCAGCGTCTACCCTTTACACAATCACAAGTTTTTCGCTATCTGTTAGTACCAGTAACCGACACGCTAATGCATCCTGGCAAAAAAACCGCCGCCGCTCATATCATTGACGATCAGCTGACAACACGCTTGCGCCACGATTTAACCGAATCGTACAAGAATACTTATCGTACAAACAGTGCCGACTCATTAGACGTCGTCGATTGCCATATCTTATCTGTCGGTCACATGCTACGCACCCATAAGCTTGCTTGCTTTGATATGGATTCAACCTTAATTGAGCAAGAAGTCATCGTCGAGCTTGCAAAAGCGGCTGGCGTAGGTGAGAAGGTTGAGGCCATTACTGAGGCGGCAATGCGCGGTGAAATCGACTTTGATGAATCCTTCGCGCAGCGAGTGGCACTGTTAAAAGGTCTGTCAACAGATGTGCTTGATGAGATATGTGGGCGCTTGACGCTATCAACTGGCGCTCGTACCACAATCAGCGCACTAAAAGCACTGGGCTATCATACGGTGCTGGTATCAGGTGGCTTTACGTATTTTGCTCGTTATATCGCGGAGCAACTTGGCATTGATGAAGTACACGCCAACCGCTTAGACATCGAAGATGGGGAAGTCACTGGACATGTGCAGTTGCCTATCGTCAATGGTGCCAAAAAAGCCGCTATCGTCGAACATACGGCTGAGCGATTGGGGATTGAGATGTCACAAGTGGTCTGTATTGGCGACGGTGCCAATGATTTACCAATGATGGCTATCGCAGATTTGGGCGTGGCTTATCGCGCCAAGCCTATTGTTCAAGCGCGTGCGGACGCCGCTATTAATGCGACAGGACTTGAAGGCACGCTTTATGCTCTTGGGTATCCTGCATTTGCTCCTACTAAATAATCGCTCCATACTCAAGTTTATACTATGAGCCAGATTAACGAACCTTTAAGTCAGATTAATGGCGGCATCGTTGATCTGGCTTTTATGCGACACAACATTACGACACACTTATCAGATTTAATACGGCCATCTACTGCATTGCTGTTTTAGCATGACTGTTGGCATTCATTTTCAGCGCTTATCGTTAAATAATAAAGGATTTGTCCATGACGGCACCACAATCACCGCGACCGAACGAGTCGTCAACGCCGCAATTACCGGATGAAAATACCCGTCTTATTACTGACAGCCCAAAGCAATTATTGGGCATCTATATTAGAGGTATGGCTATGGGCGCGGCAGATATCGTACCTGGCGTCTCTGGTGGTACGATTGCCCTGATTGCTGGCATTTATGAGCGATTGATTAACGCTCTCAGTAGTATTGGACCCAATCTTTGGCAGATATTTCGGCAGCAGGGCGGTATCAAAGGATTGTTTGCTGTATGGCGCGCGGTGGATGCTACCTTTTTGCTTTTCTTAGTATTAGGAATTGCCACAAGCTTTGCTACGTTAGCTGGCATGATCAAATATTTATTGGATTATCAGCCACTACTCATTTGGTCATTCTTTTTTGGCTTGGTCGTAGCAACTGTTCTTATCTTATTAACTGAGATAAAACGTTGGAATATAGGGCGAGTGGTACTATTTTTTGTTGGTCTTATCGCCGCAGTCGTTATCAGTAGCTTGCCTTTACTCACCGCAACACCAAGCTTGCCTTATCTGTTTTTTGCAGGGGCAATCGCTATTTGCGCCATGATACTACCAGGCATATCAGGCTCTTTTATCCTATTATTGCTCGGTGCTTATGACACGGCTTTAGAAGCGGTACACACTCTGAATTTTACTATTATTTTTACGGTTATCGCTGGTATGGCAACGGGGCTTTTATTGTTTACTCGTGCGCTCAAATGGTTGTTATCCCGCTACTATCAAGCGACCCTAACGTTGCTCACAGGATTTATCGCAGGCTCTTTAGTGAAAGTATGGCCTTGGAAAGTTGATGCGCTGGGCACGCTCAACAGCACCGCCGTCACCAATGTTATGCCGTGGCAATACCCTACTGGTGCACAGTGGTTGACCACCTTGGGGCTTATGCTATTAGGCGCGGTTTTGGTATCGCTATTATCTTGGTGGGGCCATCGTAGCAATCGCGTATAAATGCTGACTGAGTCAAAACTCATGCCAAGTTAACCTTTAATCGCTCTCTTTGATCGCTACTGCAAACACCATTGAAACAATTTTTTATCATAAAAACTAAACGCGCATTTTATGGCGTTTAGTTTCAAATCTGTGATAAATAACACCTAAAACTCATCAAAAAATTAAACGTCAACGGTTGTCGCAAAGTCGCCTCTACCCTCTTTAGCTTTGTTCAACAAACTTTCATAATGATGACATTGAAATTCACCTTATGAATAGCGAGATGAATGATGTTATTAACTGTCTTTTCTTTTATTGGTATCGCTACTTTGAGTGGCACTGCATTGCTCGGTTATGGCGGACTAATCGGCTTAATCGTGGCGCTTGCTTTGTCCTCTCAGCGCTGGCTACTATGGTACCTATTCGGTGGTATGGCTTATTGGTTGAGTGTGGAAGTGCTCCAGAGCTTACTCGCCTCTCGCCCTATGCTGTCGGAGCTGTCAGAATGGCACAGCTACGTAATTGCAATGGGTATCAGCTGGCTGCCTTTAGTCGGCTGGGTATTGTACCGAGCACTACGTTACGAAGATGTGAGTCGCACTGTACAGCAGCAGCGTGCTTTGGAAGCAGCCCGTTATAAAGAGCATACGCCTGTCTATGATGACGACTATCAACCGCGCTTTCACTAAGGATGTCACCAGCATGTTGGCATCATTGAATGTTACAAGATACTTAACGCTCTCTACGTAACTCCTAAAGAATTGCCACCTGTCCATCGTTTATAATCTATTTATATATTTGTCAATAAAACTGGTATAAAGTACGCACTATTTGCGTCTCATTCTTTAGGAGTTTATTTATGTTTACTGTGCCTGTATTAAATATTAAGTCTGATCCGTTAGATGTATTATTAGCGGTCGTGGGTTATCGTTTGTCAATGCTTGCTGATAGTGACAATGAAGACATCAAAGCGCTATTTGCTGACCGTAAAGTAACTATTGAAATCGCAAGCGACGAGTCTGATATTGCTCGTTATTTTAGATTTGATGATGGTCAATTTAGCCAACATAGCGGCCATGCCGAAAAAGCAGATTTAACGATCAATTTTAAAGACTCTATGACTGGCGTTAAGCTCTTAACTAAGGGCGATCTTCCTTCCTTTATGACAGCGGTCCAAGAAGGCAATCTAAGCATTGAGGGCGATTACAGCCTAATGATGTGGTTTAACAAGCTGGCCAAACATATCGTGCCACCTATTCCAGAAGAATATAAACCATATCTCCAAAAAGCCAAGCCGTATGCTTATAAAGCACAAAATTTTGCCAATCATTGGATCGGTGTGGCGAAGCATAAAATGGGCAAATAACCCGCAAGTTATCAAATGAATAGCCACACTATAGTCAATCCAATATAAGAGAAATACGGTGCTGCCAACGTCATATTTTCTTGCTTACTGTGCCTTCGCAGATAGAGGCGACGAAAATATATCGTTGGCAATCCATCATCATTGTTGTACCTTTTTTATTTAGGATTAGCTATATAAATAGTTGCTACTTATGTTCATAATTGTGTCGATTATAAATCTTATTTGGTAGTGGTCTGTTTTTCTAAAAAGGTTGCGTTATACTATAGCGCAACCTTTTTTATGACCTTAAAAACGATAAGCGTATCAGCAATTATCTGATACACCTTAATAGTATGATAAAAGGACTTATACCATGGCAGGATTACTTAGCATCTCAGAACCTAATGCCGGTAGCCCCACTGATATGAATAATCAAAACGACACCAATAATGACTTCTTGGCAAGCCTAGTGAATGATGCCACTCAGGCACCAAAAGACGTCACTGAACAATACACTCGTGAAGACATTGAGCAACTATTCGATTTGCCTTTGATGGATTTATTGCTACGAGCACAAACGATTCATCGAGAAAACTTTAACCCCAATGAAGTACAGATCAGCACTTTATTGTCTATCAAGACGGGTAACTGCCCTGAAGATTGCGGCTATTGCTCACAATCCGGTCATCATCGCGATACGACCAAATTACAAGCAGAAAAACGCTTGGAGATTGATAAAGTCATTGCCGCAGCCAAACGTGCCAAAGCCACTGGTTCATCACGATTTTGTATGGGCGCAGCTTGGAAACACCCTAGCGCCAAAGACATGCCTTATGTGGTTGAGCTGGTGAAAGAAGTAAAAGCGTTGGGACTAGAGACTTGTATGACTCTTGGTATGCTAGATACCGACCAAGCCACCCAATTGGCTGACGCAGGACTGGATTATTACAATCACAATCTCGATACGTCACGACGTTATTATGAGCAAGTGGTCAGTACGCGCAGTTATGATGAGCGCTTAGACACGCTTGCCAATGTGCGTAATTCAGGAATCAATGTTTGTAGTGGTAATATCGTAGGCATGGGCGAAAGTCGTGATGACCGCATTGATTGGGTACATGAGCTACTCAAAATGCCTAAAGCACCCGAATCTATCCCCGTCAATTTGTTGGTGCCGATTGCTGGCACACCAATTGGTGATAAAGTCTTAGCTGAAGGACAGCTATCTGTACTTGAATGGATACGTACGATTGCGGTGGCTCGTATTTGCTGTCCAACCAGCTATGTACGTTTGTCTGCTGGACGCGAAAGCTTGTCTGATTCTGAGCAAGCCTTAGCCTTTATGGCAGGTGCCAATTCGTTCTTTTATGGTGATAAACTCCTGACCACAGGCAATGCCAGTCAGTCAGGCGATGATAGATTGATGCGAGAGCTGGGTTTGACCAAACAGTTTGCCGCGCCACGCGCCCCAAAACAAGTTCCTGTTTTGGACGCCATGAGCGGTCATCAATCAAGGGTCGTATTGGCCGAGTAGTCGTGTCTAACGCTACCATTAGTAGACAATCTGCGCTAAGCTTGCTCGCATGATTTACTGCCCAACTAAGCTTAGGTGTATACAAGAGAGACATCATGCCAGATTATTTTAATTGGATCAAAGCCGCACACATCATCTCTATGGTTTGCTGGTTTGCCGCCATATTTTATTTGCCGCGCCTGTTTGTGTACCATGCGATGAGTGACGACAGCATCAGCCAAGAGCGCTTTGTTATTATGGAGCGCAAGTTGTATCGCGGTATCATGACACCGTCGATGATCGCCACATGGGTCTTTGGTCTGTGGATGTTAGGAATGGGCTGGGAGGTTTACAAAACCCAAGGCTGGCTACATGTCAAGCTGCTATTAGTCATACTGTTGTCCGGCTATCATGGCGCATGTGGTTTTTACCGCAAAAAACTGATAGACAATCCGCATTATAAAACCCATAAGTTTTGGCGCTGGTTTAATGAAGTGCCTGTGTTTGCGTTAGTCATTATTGTGATTTTGGTGGTGGTAAAACCTTTTTGAGCGTTATATTAGTGAGCCTTAAGAGAAACTGATACGTAAGTAGTAAGTAAAGTAGCCACACCATTTGACAAAAAAGCGTCCAGCACATAGAAGTGGTGGACGCTTTTTTATTTGCTATTTTTTCATTAACTAAGTGCGCTTGATAACACTATTATACCGCCAGATACTTGAATATTTAGCCTTGGCACTACACGCTAGGACGCATGATTTGATAGACGTTGCTCAAATCATATACACGATAGCGTGCAGGTTCGCGGCGGTTTTCGCCCGCATAGCTAAGTATCAAAGCTTGTTTGGATGCTTCATCAACCCAGCCCACAAACAACCCACTATGCTCGACACGGTTGTAACCGTGGTTGATATAATAGAGCCAATCGCCTACTTCAATCTCATCACTACGAGCGTAAGGACCCTGACTATAGGTGCCTTTATGAATGGTATCGCGGCTCACCCCTGCACGATTAAACACCGCATTAAGATAGTCCCAGCAGCCGCCTTTAATAATCGTACGCTCATTGAGCGCCATTTTGCGAGCCATACTGACCACTTCACGCGCTGCCAAACTGCTTTGCGTCTCTGCGCTACTTAATAACGGTAAATACTCATTATCAACATTATCGTAATTACCAGACAAAAAAGCAGGCAGCACAACTGGTGCTTGATTTTTTACGTTCGGATAATGATAGGCCGATTGCTGAGTGCCGTAACTGGGTGTGTTTACCACATTGGCAGTTGAATATCTGGTATTGGCATTGATAGCGGGTTGAGTATTGGTAGCATTGCTACGATAGGTGCCAGCGCGCTGAATGGTAGAGCGAGTACTGACTTTAGCAGAAGGGACTGCAGAATATGATGGAGATGAGTAATTAGATTGGACAGACTTTTGGGCGATGAGTGCACTCATGCTATCTGCATAAGCTGAACTGATTGAACCAAAAGCAAATAACAACAAACTGCACGACGCTGTAACCAACGGAATGGGCAAACGCGACATGGCTAACTCCTTGCCAATAAAATATAAGTAATAGCATGAATGATGATTAGACTTTTCAAGCTTACTTATAAACTATTTGGATAGGAATCTGCAAGTCCTATTCAACTTTCAGAATAGATAAAAGGTATAAAAACCCAGACCAATGGTTTAAAAAAGAGGATATGTATGAGAATACAGAGAGGATAAAATAGTCTTGGCTCAGTGATAAAGACAGAGATCTACATATAGATCATTCACTCAGTATCATCTGAATCGCTATTCATTTTGATATTGACATGGCGCTTGGTCAGCGCTTGACCTTGCAAGATAGCTTTGGTCGCTGTTGCCTCTTGAAGACTTTCAAAACCACTAATATGATACTTTTGCTTATCTTCATCATCGACAATCTGTAGTTGCTCACCAATAAGCATAATTTTATCACCATCGGTCAACTGGATATGCTCACGCTTGCCTTGATTGTCATGCACCAGCTCACCAGCTCGCACCCACAAAACACCATTTGCAATCACACCTGCCATGGCTTTTTTGCGTTGTTGACGTTGTCGATTAAAAATAAAACTGCCAACGATAAGTAAGGCCAATGCACCGATAGCGAGGCGCTCTGATAATAAACTCATGGCCAAAGCCACCGCTACTGCGCCTACCAGCAACGCTGACCCGAACCAAAACATACCATTATCAGTCGCTTGCGACTGACCCTGCAACGTAATTTTAGCGCCATCGTCGGTCAGCTTGAGCATGCATTATTACCTATCGTCAGATATTTATGAGTAAAAAGCCAAGTATCTATAAATAGTTTATGGCAGGTCTAAAAGGGTTGTTAAAATGCTCAATACAAGAAGCGGACTACCAACCTAAAGCGGTTTGTTGCAATTTGATCAATTCAGCGATGCCTTTTTCTGCCATTGCAAGCATATCATCAGCCTGAGCACGGGTGAATGGTTTTTCTTCCGCCGTACCTTGTAATTCAATGAACTCACCTTTTTGTGTCATGACAACATTCAAATCAGTGTCACAACTGGCGTCTTCTTCATAGTTTAAATCCAAATAGGCTTCGCCATCTTTCATACCGACAGAGACAGCAGCAACCAAGCCAATCAATGGATCTGCTTTGAGTTTTTTGGTTCTTTGAAGGCTTTCTAACGCATCAACAAGCGCAATCGCTGCACCCGTCACACTCGCAGTACGAGTACCACCGTCCGCTTGCAACACATCACAATCAAGATAAATGGTATTTTCGCCAAGCTTGCTCAAGTCAATCATGGCGCGTAAGCTACGACCAATCAAACGCTGGATTTCTTGCGTTCGACCTGATTGCTTACCACGTGCTGCTTCACGCTGGTTGCGAGTGTTGGTCGCTCGTGGCAACATGCCGTATTCGGCAGTGATCCAACCTTTACCCTTACCTTTTAGCCAGCGCGGTACACCTGATTCGACACTGGCAGTACACAGTACTTTAGTATCGCCGAAGCTTACCAATACTGATCCTTCGGCATGCTTAGTATAATGGCGCTCAAAGCTGATCGAGCGAAGTTGGTCAAGCTCACGATTGTCAATACGCATAAAAATTCCTAGTACAATGTTTTAAAAGCAGTGTCGTAAAAATAACAAATTTGGTGCCGTTTGGCTGTTTATATATATCAATAGATAAGTAATCAGTTATTGGTATATATCTGAGCAAATGATAAACAGACGTTTTGGTAGGCTCAAAAAGACAGCCATCCTAACGTGACAGCGGCGCAATAGCAAGATTCACTCAAGCTATAACGCCGCGGTTTTGCTAAAAAGCTGATGCAATCATAAAATGGCGCACTAATTACTCTGACGGCTTTATGCTCATATTTTTACTTATCTTTATTGTGATATTCTTATTCTAGGCCTTCCATCTTACGCAATTCTTTACGCAGGATCTTACCAACGTTTGACTTTGGTAATTCATCCACAAACTGGATATGACGGGGACGCTTATAGCCAGTCAGCTGTTTTTTACCAAAATCTAGCAATTCTTGTTCTGTGACTTCGCCCTTTTTGACCACAAATAATTTTGGTTCTTCACCGCGCTCTTCATTTGGCACTCCAATAGCACCGCACTCTGCCACCGCTGGATGCTCACTCATGGCCTCTTCGATCTCATTTGGGTAGACATTAAAACCTGAGACCAAAATCATGTCTTTTTTGCGATCGACAATTTTAATGAAGCCCTTTTCATCCATGATACCGATATCACCCGTTTTTAGGTAACCATTAGCGGTAAAGGTTTCGGCGGTTTCTTTAGGACGGTTTTGATAGCCAATCATTACTTGTGGCCCTTTGACACATATCTCACCGCGATCGCCCATGACTACTTCATTTTCGTCGTCATCGATCAGTATCACGTCCGTGCTAGAGGCAGGAATACCAATTTTGTTAGTGAATTCAGCGATGGTCATGGGATTAAAGGCGACCACAGGCGACGTCTCAGACAGACCATACCCTTCTACAATAGGCAGACCTGTGACGTTGTGCCATTTTTTGGCCACACTTGGCAACACTGACATACCGCCACCAATAGAGGCTTTTAGATTGGAGAAATCTAGCTCTGCAAAACTGTCTTTATTCACCAAGCCATTAAACAAGGTGTTGACTGCAGGGATAAAGGACGGCTTGTATTTGCCCATCTCTTTAATCAAACCGTCAAGATCGCGTGGATTTGGGATTAGTAAGCCTGCATAACCCTGATACATGCCATACATACCGCAAACCATAAATGAGAACACATGGTACAGTGGCAATGCGGTCAAAATAACATCACCTGCCTCCACGTCATCTTCAAACGCACTGTTCATAAGGGCACTGATTTGTAACATGTTGGCGACTAAGTTGCCGTGAGACAACATTGCGCCTTTGGCCACCCCCGTCGTACCACCTGTATATTGCAATAATGCCACGTCACTTAAGCTCAAATCAGGGCGCTTATAATGACTGGCCGATACTGCATTTAGGGCTTGCTTGAAGCTCACACTATTTGGTAAATGGTAAGCTGGAATCATTTTTTTGATGTGACGTGCCACAAGGTTGACCACAGCGCCTTTGACAGATCCTAACATATCGCCAATTTTGCAGACGATCACATGCGCCACTTGACCTTTGTCTTCTGCTTCTTGATAGGTTTTTGCAAAATTTTCTACAATAAATAAGGCTTTGGCACTGCTGTCATGCAGTTGATGCGATAGCTCTCGGCTGGTGTACAAAGGATTGACGTTGACCAATACCATGCCTGCGCGGATGATACCCAAAGCAACCACTGGATACTGCAACAAATTGGGCATCATGACCCCAACTTTATCACCCTTGACCAATCCTAATGATTGTAGATAGCTGGCAATTTGACGACTGTATAAATCCAATTGCTTATAACTGATTTCAGCGCCCATACAAATATAAGCAGTTTTTTTACCATAGCGGCTAAAATTACGCTCAAACACTTCCAACAAAGAGGTATTGTCGTCTGGCATATCGATAGTAGCATCAATGCCATAGCGCTCATAAGCACTTAACCAAGGTCTATCGCTAGGGATGGTCGGCATGGTAGGGAATGCATTTTCTTGATAAATATTGTCTTGATAAACGGTGTCTTTATGAATACGGTTTTTATCAGCGCTGCTCTTATGAGCACTGTCTTTATTGTTGGTTGCAGCTTTATCGTTTGCTGTCTCTTTATTGATATTATCGGTCATAACTTTCCCTAAACGTTACTATGAAAAATGTAGAATATTTTAACGAAAAAACCATTTTTTATGATTGATCAGTGACAGCAAACCCTTATGAATACAAACGGCAATAACCCAATTGGTTTATCATTCATAAGCTGGTCGATAAAAGCGTATTATCAGGCCCGTGATAGGTGCCGCAATCATTTAGCAAAACCAGATTGGCTATCATTTTTGCCATCATGGTTTATACAGTAACACTGACTTTTTTAGATACTTATAAAAATACGTCGCTGAGCACTATAGCAGTTTTACTAGAGTTTCTCTATCTATACTAGCACTGTTAAAACTCTCAAAATGCTGAAAATAAAAAACGATAAGGCTGCCTATGAGCAACCTTATCACTTGTAGCTAACGCGACCCTATAACTATTACAGTCTCTTATATATGCTGTCGTTATAACTCTCTACCGTGTGAGCAATCACGATTGGCCGTGATTCTTTTCTTCAAGCGCGCGTAGGTCTTTACGTAAAATTTTACCCACATTCGATTTTGGTAGCTCATCGATAAATTCAACATAACGAGGGCGTTTATAGCCGGTCAGATTTTCTTTACCATAGGCGAGAACCTCTTCAACCGTCAAGCTATCATCACTGCGTACGACATAAATTTTTGGTACTTCACCACTTTTTTCGTCTTCGATACCAATGACACCGCACTCCAGAATCTTTGGATGACCCGACATAGCATCTTCAACTTCGTTTGGATAGACGTTAAACCCTGAGACCAAAATCATGTCTTTTTTACGATCGACAATTTTAAAGTAACCGTCTTCATCCATCACGCCAATATCACCAGTACGGAAATAACCATCATCCGTCATAACTTCTGCCGTCGCATCCGCGCGCTTCCAGTAACCTTTCATGACTTGTGGACCACGAACACAAATCTCACCGCGCTCACCAAGGGCGACTTCATTCCCATCTTCATCCAAAATGGCCATATCCGTTGAAGGCATTGGCAGACCAATATTACCTGAGAACTCGTTCGTGCCTTCTGGATTGGCTGAAGCAACCGGAGAGGTCTCTGATAGACCATAGCCTTGAACAATGATATTGCCCGTTATTTTTTGCCATTTAGCCGCTGTGTCTTTTAATACTGCCATACCGCCGCCCATAGACATCTCAAGCTTGCTATGGTCTATGGCTTGGAACTCTTCACTATTTGCAAGGGCGTTAAATAACGTATTGACCGCTGGGAAGAATGCAGGCGGATATGCTTTATAGGCTTTAAGCAAGCTATCAAAGTCGCGTGGATTTGGTACAAGTAGACCGATACAACCACGATACAAGCCAAACATGCCACAAACGGTGAAAGAAAAAATATGATATAAGGGCAGCGCTGTCATGATGACTGGCTGCTCATCTAGCTTTTCAAATTTATCAAAAGCATCGCCCAAGTAAACATCACACTGGATAAGGTTTGCCACTAAGTTGCCATGTGTGAGCATCGCGCCTTTGGCAACACCCGTTGTACCACCGGTATATTGCAGAACTGCCACGTCTTCAAGGCCGATATTATCAGGACGCTTATAGTGGTCAGCAGAAAAGCGATTCAGAGCCTTTTTAAATTTAACACTGCCTTTGATACTATAATCAGGCACCATTTTTTTGACATGACGAACCACAGCAGTCACGATAAAGCCTTTTAGTGGGCTCATAAGGTCGCCCATGGAGGTAATCACAACATGGTCAACCAAGTCTTTACCAATGTCTTGGTAGGTTTTGGCAAAGTTTTCTAGCAAAATAAGCACTTTGGCATCAGAGTCTTCTAACTGATGTGCCAGCTCCTTGGTAGTATAAAGTGGGTTAACATTGACCAACGTCATGCCCGCGCGCAGTACTCCTAGGACGGCAACTGGCAGCTGTAAAATATTGGGCATCATCACCGCCACTTTATCGCCTTTTTTTAGCCCCAACGATTGCAGATAAGCTGCCATTTGTTTGCTATAGCGATCTAATTCTTCATAGGACAGTTTGACATCCATACACACAAATGCTGTTTTGCCAGCATAGGTAACAAAGTTTTTTTCGAGTATATCGATTAAAGAGGTATTGGCAGCTGGCATCGTGATGTCATACTGAATACCAAGTTTTTCGTAAGTTTTGAGCCATACTTTATCATTGCGACGAATGGGGTTGCCCTGATTTTCCATAATCTTTTTTCTCCTAGTCATAGTACGCGATCGATTACTCATACAATCACAGTGTGATATACATACAAAAACTTAGCATTTAGGCTTACGCTGGTAAGCAAAGTCGCCATGTTATCGTATGAGCATGAGCAAACAACATAATGGTCAAAAACCCTCTTCTAATTAACATACACACTTTATACAGACTACTCAATACAAAAGATTGTTACTTGCGTTCGCAAACAGATTTGACGATGAATAATCTTATGTATAGCGCCTTTAGTCACTCCTAATAGTTAGAAAAATATTCATACTTTTTAGTGATAATCTATTTATAAATCTCATGCATACACTTATGTCTTTATTGATGACTTATTGCCGTTTATGACTTGTTACCATCAAGTACCGTAGCAAGCTCTGTCAAAGTGACAAAATTGCGACGTATGCCGTCTTTATCACTGCTTGGTTGACGAGCAAGCACACTACTCGCCAGTTTTTTACTATCAGCATACTGCCAATCATTGATGTATTCATTTTGAGTTAATCGCTGACCAAAACCTGCTACTGCCACCGCAAACTGCGTATCGATATTGGCACTATTTAACGCACGACTGGTTTTATAAATCGGTTGACTGAGCAGCTTTGAGCCGCCGCCTGCTGGTGCTTTATAGCGAATTTTTAGATAGGCCAACTCATTTACATTCTGTGTGTTTTGGGTGCTAGACTTGCTGTTGTTACTGCCAGAATAAGTGACGATACTGATGCTGTCTTCTGCGCGCATCTGCTCTGTCAGTAATTTGAGAGAGGATTGCGCCAATGGCAGCTTATCGAGAGAGGACATAGAGCCCGACACATCGACCAAAAATACGAGGTTGGCAGGTGGCATCGACTGCGCATTGCTATTTTTAGACCAATTACTATCAACTGCTTTGATACCAACTTTGACGATCTTGTTATCCTGATCTGCCCTGTCCCATGGCGAATCGACCACGTCAGTTGCCACCACAAAGGGCGCATTATTAAGGCGTTTACCATCATCAAACTGATATTGAAAATAGTTGATCAACTCCTCCACTCGCACCGCATCGACAGGCGGTAGTCGACCTTCATTCAGATAGCGACGTACATTGGCATAACTGCCCGTATCAGTATCAATAGATAAAGTAGAAACCGCCATCTCTGTAGTACGATGTACAGGATTGGCCTCACTCTTTTGATAATTGTCGCGCTCTTGGGGCGCTATGTTGATACTTGGTAGTGGACGAATACCCATTTGAGGCGCCGCGCGTATCAGCATATTACTGCTTACAGCATTTTGCATAGTCATGACAGGCTCTGATGCCACAACGCTCATTGAGTCAACAGCACTTTGATTAGCCGCCTCTTGATTAATCGTGCTACTACTCGGTTCTGATACTGGCGGAGTCATTTGAGATGAACTACAAGCACTCAGCCCCGCACCGATAACCATACTGGCCAACAGCGCACCTTTTGTTAAGTAATGAGGATATTTTTGTGATAAACAGACAGGCGGCATAGCAAATACTCCATAAGTCACATAGATCAATGATGAATTGTCCGTATTCATCTATTTATGATAATTTGTGCCACCCAGTCACACCGTATTTTTTAAAAAACAGATAATAGGTGTGTAGAGAAAATGGCTATATCACATCGCTAGATTTTACGTTCATAAGTAACATGATAAAAAATATTTAGATTAACTATACTTAAGTTATTTTCTAAAAGCTATTGATTAAAGTGCGGTTCAGAGTATGGTTTAAAACGATATGAGCACGTCATGCATTGTCGTCTATTCTGACTTGCACCTTTTTAATTGCCGCAATATCCTTTACGATAGCACTATCCTTATTGTCTACTTGCCCCATTTATTAATACCTATTAAAACTCAAAAGTGAATCCTATTTTATGTCCGATGTTATTGATCATACGATTGACCCAATCATTCCAAGTGAACCCATGGATACGCGCTCGGTGGCGGAATTCACTGAGCAAGCCTATCTCAACTATGCCATGTATGTCATCATGGATCGGGCGTTGCCCAATATTGCTGACGGTCTCAAGCCAGTACAGCGCCGTATCGTCTATGCCATGAGTGAGCTTGGCTTAAAGTCTTCTGCCAAAGCAAAAAAATCAGCGCGTACGGTTGGTGATGTACTAGGTAAATACCATCCACATGGTGACAGTGCGTGTTATGAGGCGATGGTGCTAATGGCACAGCCGTTTAGCTACCGCTATCCGCTGATTACTGGTCAAGGCAACTGGGGCAGTCCTGATGATCCAAAATCCTTTGCGGCGATGCGTTATACCGAAGCCAAAATGTCTGCCTATGCTAATACCTTGCTCGCAGAGCTTGGACAAGGAACAGTCAACTGGCAAGATAATTTTGACGGTACGATGCAAGAGCCAACCACTCTACCCGCCCGCTTGCCCAATATTTTATTAAACGGTACCACAGGTATCGCCGTTGGTATGGCGACCGATATACCGCCGCATAATTTAAATGAAGTGGTACGCGCAGCCATTCGTTTGCTCAAAAACCCTGAGCTGTCCGTCAAGCAGTTAACTCAGTCAATACCAGCACCTGACTTGCCAACGCCAGCCGAAATCATTACCAGTAAAAAAGACTTGCAAGCCATGTATGAGAGTGGCCGTGGCAGCTACAAAATGCGGGCCACGTTCCATATCGATAGCAAAGAAAAAAACCTCGTCATCATTGATGCACTTCCCTATCAAGTCTCAGGCAACAAGATTCAAGAGCAAATCGCCAAGCTCATGACCGACAAAAAATTGCCTTGGATTACTGACATTCATGATGAGTCAGATCATGAAAACGCTTGCCGTATCGTACTTGAGCTGCGATCAGCGCGCGTCGATGTCGAGCGCGTCATGAGTCATCTATTTGCCAGCACGGATCTAGAAAGCAATTACCGCGTCAACATGAATATGATTGGGCTAAACGGGAAGCCGCAAGTCAAAAACCTGAAAGAAATCTTAGAAGAATGGCTCATCTGCCGCCGCTCTGTCGTCACGCGCCGTTTGCAATTTCGCCTCGACAAAATCGATAAGCGCTTGCACATCCTTGCAGGTTTACTAATTGCGTATCTTAATATTGATGAAGTCATTCGTATCATTCGTGAAGAAGACGATCCAAAAGCAACGTTGATGCAAGATTATGATCTGACTGACATTCAAGCCAATGCCATCTTAGATATTCGTCTGCGTCAGTTGGCAAGATTAGAAGAGATTGAGTTGCGCCGCGAGCAAGATGAGCTGGCCGCCGAACGCGCCATCATTCAAGAGTACTTGGACAATCCAGACAGTCTGACCAATCTGATGATTGATGAGCTGACTGCCGATATGAAAGAACATGGTAACGAGCGTGTATCACCATTGGCAGAACGCGAAGAAGCGCAAGCACTAAAAGAGTCTGACTTGGTGCCAAGCGAGCCTGTGACCGCCATCCTATCAAAAGCAGGATGGATTCGTGCCGCCAAAGGCCATGATGTCGATGCGGCTGGTATGAGCTATCGCTCAGGCGATGCTTATCAGGCACATGTACGCGGTAAATCTAATGAAAAAATCTACGTGCTCGATAGCACCGGACGCAGTTACAGCATTGATGCACACAACCTTGCTTCTGCGCGCGGTCAAGGTGATCCGCTCACCAGCGTGTTGAAGCCGCCCGCAGGTGCCAGCTTTGAGCAGTTATTAACAGGTGATAATGATCAACGTATCATTCTCGCCAGCTCAGCAGGTTATGGATTTATCAATACGCTTGGTAATCTCGATAGCAATCAAAAAGCGGGTAAAAACATCATTACTTTAACAACTGATAGTCGCTTGCTACCAGTTGCGCGTATCGATGTGCTAGCAAATATGATTAATAGTAGTGACAATAGTGAAGCAACCAGCAGTCGTGCAAACGCGGCACCAGACCATCTCGCTGTTGTGACCAACGCAGGATACTTACTGATATTTGCTCTTGATGATTTGCCTGAACAAGCACGCGGTAAAGGCAACAAATTGATTAAACTAAAAGACGGTGAAGAAGTCCTTGCGATCACTCCACTGAATCAGCAAGACAGCCTTGTCATTACCGCTGGTAAACGCCATGTGACGCTAAAGCCCAATGACTTGGCCAACTATACAGGCACGCGTGGTAATCGCGGCGGCCAGTTGCCAAGAGGCTTTCAGAATGTGACGAGTGTTGAGGTTGGATAGTGAATTTCAGTGCTTAAATTTTGCAAAGCTGAGTTAAAAGTCCAGCTATGACCCATCAAAAAGCCGCCTATAGATACCATATAGGCGGCTTCTTTACATCAGCTAAAGCAGCTGACAAAATAGTGAGCAAATACTACCCATTTAAAATTTACTAGGCCGTGTCCCTATTCTAAAAATGGTGATAAATGTTTGAATTAGGGACACGCCCTAGATTCAGTATCTTCAAATATTGCTTCTATAAAGCTAGTGATTTGTGTGCTTTTCATGAGATAAGGGTTGAAGTCAGCACCTGCTGAGAAGCTTTTCAGGGCGTATTCTTCGTCTTCAGCGCTTGAGGTTAAATACTTTATTAAGAAACCATCCCACTTGCGTGCTTCTATTTCTTTGACTTCAACGATATGAGGTAAAAGGTGCGAATACTCATTAATCAGTTTTGCTAAAACTTCATTAATAACAGGTCTTGACCCTTCTATACTTTGAAGCAAATAATCATCATTGATAACCAGCGCTGACGTTATATCGCTTTGTTCATTGTTCCTTCGCCACTGTTCAAGTATGCGAGTCAGCTCTACGCCGTTATTTTTTTCACTATTTTTACCAATGTATGTCAGGCTGATGAGAATATGCTCTCCATTTCTCTTATGCTTTTCTGAAGTATGGCAAGTGTTTGTCTGCATAAGGGGTCCAGTATATAAAAAATTCATTTAATCAAGATAACGTCTAAAGCGGAATATAGCCCACAACGTTTGTCTGTCTTTTACTATGTTTTTGTATTCTAATGACCGTCTTATAGTCTGCCATTAGCGTTTTTATAAAGGAAACATGGCTATATTAAAAAATAATATGATGACATTTATTATAGGGCAATGGTGATAGAAAGCTGGCTCAGTCAAGGCAGCAGCGTTATGCTAATTATTAAAAGATATGAGTAGTGTATTCCTACAATGCTGGGCGACAGGACAGCGCAATTATCAAATGCTCCTTATTAAAAATAATTAATCAAAACCGATCTCTAGCTTCAATTAAGCTACTATACAATTTTATCCTCTGCAAAAATGGCATTTAGAAAATGTCTAATCTGAGTACTTTTCATCAAATAGGGATTAAAGTCAGCACCTGCTGAAAAATGTTGTAGCGCATATTCTTCATCTTCAACGCTCGAGGTCAGATGCTTAATTAAAAATTTATCCCACTTGCGTACCTCTATTTCTTCAACTTCGATCACATTGGGTGAGATTTCTAAATATTCACTAATTATTTTTGCCAAAGCATGATTGATAGCAGGTCTTGAACCTTGAATATTTTGAATAAAATAATTATCGTTAACGACCAAGGCTGAGGTTATGTTACTTTTTTCAAAGTATCTGCGCCAATGCTCAAGAGCACGAGCCAACTCCACACCTGAATTTTTGTCAGTCTTTTTAGCAATATATGTCAGGCTAATGAGAATATGCTCTCCATTTCTCTTATGCTTTTCTGAAGTATGGCGAGTGTCTGTCTGCATCAGAAATCCTATTTATAAGAAATTCATTTAGATTAAGATACTATTTAATACTAAATACACGCAATAACATTTTTTCGTCTTTTGCCATGTTTTTGTATTTTTATAACATCCCGACCATTCCACTTAAATGCTTTTTAAAATATGTGAATATATTATATCAATAATTAGAACGTTTATTCTATGATTACTCATACATTCAATTCAAACCCAAAATAGGAATCACCAAATCCTCTTCATCTGTTAGATGCTGAGACAATAGATTGCTGACGTCAATCAAGGTCTTGTGCAATTGCTCGCCCAGTGCTTTGTCTTCGGCTTCACTGATTGCAAGCTTTCCATTTAATACTTGCAGCTCATTTAATATTGCATCCAAGTGTATATGGTCTCGATCCAGTATCTCAAAACCTGATTTTAGCTGCGGGTACATACGAATAAACGATGGAAAATACGCTTGGTCCTCGATATTATGGTGATGATGTAATTTCATAATATACTGATTGATTCGTGGTAAGAGTTGCACGCGATATTCTGACCATTCAATACTACCAGAATGATAGGCATCACTAATCTGCGTCAAAATATGCTGACGTTTACGTATATCAGCATGAATATTTAACCAGCCAGACGTTTTATAGACATACTCTGCGCTGAACCATTGAGCCGGTGGCAGTTTGTCATATAAAAATAGCCAATCTGCTTGAAGGCGACTATTAGGATGCCGCGGTGATAAGGCTTCTTGAGGATTCAATTTCTGAGTAAAGGCCGTCATGGTATTATCCTTATAAATTGGTTTTGCTTATTCGATCTCTTTATCAGCACTCATACATGATTCATCAATACTTTTATAAACAACTTAAAGTTTGATAATCTGAAAATATTAATTAGATTTACTAAAACATCATAGGTAAATATGTAGAATATATATAGAGCCAGCGGCGATAAAATCAACCATAGCCTGTGCGATTGTTTGACTGAATACAACCAATTGTCGATGCGTTACACAATCTAGTCAAAAATTTTATCACTTACAATTGATGAAACGGTACGATAAAACCCATACCGATAAGCAACCAAACGCCATAAATGTGGCTAATTGAATTTTTATCACCCTCGCACCTGGGTGGAAATCACGAAGGATAATCATGTTTATTAAAGATAAGATTGCAAGAGAGATGATGAATAAGATAACCACGCCTAAAATTATATTCTTTGATATCGATGATACTTTGAGCCGTAATGGAATTATCGCTGAACATAATAAAGCGACCCTTGAGCAGCTGGCAGAGACGGACATTAAGCTGGTGATTTCAACTGGACGCTCGAAAGCCATTTTGCCTGATGATATTTTGGCACTGCTGGATGCCGATATTTTGGATGCGATTATTTGTATGAATGGTCAATATAGCTTTGATCACAGTGGCATGATTAGCCATTATCCATTGAATGCTGAGCAGACGGATAAGATTTCTTATCTTTGCCAACAGAGCAACCTTATTCACAAGTTTGACTCAGCGACGCATATTGTATGGTCAGATGAAAACGAGCGTTTGCGTGACTATAATGCCAGAACGCCCAACTCTATCGTTGACCCAGAGTACTACAAGTCAAATACGGTTTATCAGTGTTCCGTATTTTTCAATGATCAAGAAGACAAAATGCAAGAGGTCGATTTTGAGAAATATGACTTGAAGTTGGTACATTGGCATCATATCGGTGCTGATATTCTACCAATTGAGGCGTCCAAAGCGCGCGGTATCAAAGACATGTGTGCGTATTATGGTGTGGATGTGCGCGAGTGCATGGCATTTGGTGACGGTATGAATGATCTTGAGATGTTTGATCTGGTCGGATTTGCGGTAGCAATGGGGGACGCAAAACCTGCCCTAATCGAGCGAGCAGATTTTGTCACAGGAACGATTGAAGAGTTTGGCATACAGGCGGTGCTAGGTCAGTTTTGTATAGCGTAGAAATTTTAGGCGCGCATTAGCACTCATCCTCGCCGAGCCATCTGATCATAAGCCCAAATACCAGTTTTATAAAGTCTTGTAATAATCAAAAACAACAGCCCAACTGTGAGAACATAAACCAACGTTGTCGATACGCTCGTTAGTGTCTCAATACTAGCGGCCATACTAAGATAAGCCTCTAATGGCCAGCTTTCTACTGGCGTTCCATTACCCGCATTTAGGTAGGCGATAATACCGAACAGACCTATAAGAATAGTGATCATGCCAGCAAGTCTACGATTGTCCATTTCATCTCTCGTTTATCAAAATCAATTAACTGTCTTCTTCGTTGTGTAAGGCTTATCGTTGATTCATTTTAAAAAGTACGGCAATGCTGGAATAAATAGTATGAGACCCTATAGTACAAAGTATAAAGCAAGTACCAAACATTCATGCCAATAGAAAACCGTTTCAAATATATCTTTTTTGTTTTGAGCTAACTATATCGAGCATTTATTGGTTTATCAAGCGTTCAAAATCAATGCTATGGCATCGTCGAACCACCATCGACCGCAATAGAATACCCAGTAATAGCTGCACTCAAATCAAAGGCCATAAGCAGTGCTAAATTGGCAGAATTTAGTCCATTTATATGACTATCGATTGAATTAAAGACAGGATCCAGTACAACGATAAGCATTTGGCTGAAGCTAAGTCTGAACTTATCGTAGCACGGTAGCACGATTGCATACTGGCGTTATTGACCTTGCCCCTTTAAAAATCAAAGGACAATGACCATAATAGTAGGGTTACTTGCTTGTATTTACTGATTTATTGTTCATAAGCTTTTATCCATTTGTACTACCTTCTTTAGGAGAGAAATTTTGACCCATTTATCCTCGTCCCACCTATCCCTTAGCGCTACTGCCTCTCTCAGTCGCACGTTGCCAAAAGCCTTGTTGGCTATGACAGTGGGTTTGGCACTTGCCAGCTGTAGCAACTCTGATAATGCATCGGCTGATGGTAGTGCTGCCGCGAGCGATGTGACGCTTAACTTGTATAACTGGTCAGAATATATGCCACAAGAGGTTTTGGATGGCTTTGAGGAAGAGACTGGTATCAACGTGAATTACACCACGTTTGACTCAAATGAAGCCATGTACGCCAAGCTCAAGTTGCTCGATGACTCCAGTCAATATGACCTTGCTATTCCATCGACCTATTATGTCGAAAAGATGGCCAAAGAAGGTCTCTTGCAAGAGCTGGATAAATCCAAACTCAGCAATTTTAAAAACCTAGATACCTCATTTACCAATACCAAAGTTGATCCTGAGAATAAATATTCGATTCCTTATATGTGGGGTAGTACCGGTTTGGCAATCAATGGTGATACGGTTGATGCTAGCAAGGTAAACAGCTGGAACGACCTATGGCGTCCTGAGTATAAGGGTCAGGTGATGTTGACCAATGACGTACGCGAAGTATTCGGTATGACATTATTGACGCTGGGTTATTCAGGTAATAGCAGCAACCCTGATGAGATCAAAGCCGCTTATGATAAGCTGACGACCTTGATGCCAAATGTTAAAACCTTTAATTCTGATGCAACGCGTATGCCCTACATTGAAGGTGAAACGGCACTTGGTATGAGCTGGAACGGCGAAGCGGTCATGGCAAATGATGAAGGTCTGACCAGTTTGGTTTATAAATATCCCACTGAAGGCGCAATCTTGTGGATGGATAATTTCGTTATTCCAAAAAATGCCAAACAGGTCGATGCGGCGCACAAGTTTATCGATTACTTATTGCGTCCTGAAGTCGCCAAGATCGTCAGTGAAGAGATTGGCTATGCCTCACCGAATCTAGCAGCGCGTGAGCTTATGGACGAAAGTGTGCGCAACAACGCAACGATTTATCCAAGTAAAGAAGTATTGGCCAAAGCTGAATTCCAAGAAGATGTGGGTGATGAAGCCTTGCAAGTGTATCAGCAGTATTGGGACAAGCTAAAAACGGGGCGTTAATCCCTTCTGCTGCACCCTTAATAATACCGGTAAAAATAAAAACGCTGACTTAAAAAGTCAGCGTTTTTTTATAAATGTAAATCTGTCTCACCGCCTTGCTGCTTTATTTTTCGCTGCTCACGACGCTGATAGCCCAGACCTGAAGCGGCATACCAATGCGGCTTGGTGGTCTGCAACAAGTCACTCAACTGTTGCAACTGCGCTTGCAAAGTCTTGGTTAACCAAAAGTATCCCTGCCACTCAAATGCTAAGTGATGGACGCTTGGGTATTCTGATACAGTAATGCGCGTAATGGGACGAAACATCTCATCACTTGGACTACGCAGCACGGCTGCCATATGTTGCATAGCCTGAGTTAGCTCATGCTGATAATGAATCAACAGCGTATGGTTTTCGTCATCGATCTCAATATTGGCCAAGCGCGGTGCCGCACTTAACAACAAATCGATGGTTCCAATAATATTACGATGCGTACGCTGAATGGTCTCTAAGGTCTCTTTTTTGATGCCTGATTCACTCGCAGTTGCTGCGATATGAGGACGTACCGCCAGTAATCGCTTATTGATCTGCTGTAATGAGGTGACCAGCACTTTATCAACGGGCACATCATTAGCGGGAAAAGCGACTGTATCTGGTTGCTTGGCAGCGCTATCGGTTATACCTTCTGCGGCGTCAATGTGATTGCCCACGCCTGCATAGAGACTGCCACAGGCCTCAAGGTTACTTGCCAATAAAAAGCGCCACATCAAGGTGGATTTTAGGGGCAAAATCAACGTCACTGCTACCGCAACACCGGTTCCAATTAAAATATTAAGGACACGGTAAATCCCATCTTGAGCGATAGTGCTATGGCCCAAATCTGAGACAATCATCAGCATAGTGATACCCGTCAGTAACCCTGTGTACCCAAGTTGCCTGATTGCCAAATAGCCAATGATGCCACTGAGCAAGCCAATGAGCGCATAATCTACCCATAACCACGCGCCGACATTGTGAGTAAACCAAAGCACACCAAGTGCGGTAACAATACCGAACAATGTACCAAGTACTCGCTCTTTTGCCTTGGTATAGATCGCCCCTTGATACTGTAACAAGCCCAATATGATAAAGACCGTAATGGTTGTCCATTCTCCATGAGGAAGATTGGTAAGTTTGTTCGCTAAAAACGCCAGTATTATTGCCACACCCAAACGTATGGCATGCAACACATCCGCATACTGATAGCGAACATAAGGCTCAATAAACGGTGCGGTAAATCGTTGCCACATAGGTAATTTCACACAAAACCACTCTTGTTAGTTGATGGTTAGAATCAGGAAGATAAATGAAAAGCTACAAGTGAACATGCTAGCAGCCACGTCTGTATTTACAAAGCCATTCTCAAAAAAAAACGTCTTTTGCCTATTAAAAGACAAAAGACGTTTGAGGTCAAAACTCATAACTACTTTAAGTGAAAAGCCTTTACTTATACTTCTAAGAAATCAAGGATACCTTCTGCCGCTTCACGACCTTCCCAGATCGCTGTAACCACCAAGTCAGACCCACGTACCATATCGCCACCCGCAAATATTTTCGGGTTATTGGTTTGGAACTTAAAGGTCTGTGACTCAAGAGCCAAAACCCGACCAGAACTGTCCATCGACACTTGCTGCGACTCAAACCAGTCAGCGGGACTCGGTCTAAAACCAAAGGCCATAATCACCGCATCACAAGGAATGATTTCTTCTGAATTGGGAATTGGCTCAGGGCGTTGACGCCCACGGTTGTCAGGTGCGCCTAATTGGGTTGTGACAACTTTGACCCCATTCACTTTACCATTCAAGCCAATGATTTCAGTTGGCTGACGGTTGAATAAGAACTCAACGCCCTCCTCGCGAGCATTGACCACTTCACGGCGCGAGCCTGGCATGTTTTCTTCATCGCGGCGATAGGCGCAGACCACTTTTTCGGCGCCTTGACGGATACTAGTGCGGTTACAGTCCATGGCGGTATCGCCACCGCCCAATACCACAATTTTTTTGCCTTTGAAATCGATATACTCTTCAGGATTTTTTTCCCAGTCGTTACAGCGATTCACATTGGCAATCAGATAGTCTAGCGCATCATAAACGCCTTCTAGCTCTTCACCCGCAAAACCGCCGCGCATATAAGTATAGGTTCCCATACCCATAAAGACTGCATCATAATCGCTCAATAGCTCATCAATACTGATATCTGTACCGATTTCTGTTTCAAGACGGAATTCGATGCCCATGCCTTCAAAAATGACACGGCGATTGCGCATCACGTCTTTTTCCATTTTAAACTCTGGAATGCCAAACGTCAGCAAGCCGCCAATCTCTGGACGCTTATCAAAGACGACTGGCTTAACGCCATTTCTGACTAAAATATCTGCGCAACCGAGTCCTGCAGGTCCTGCACCAATGATGGCAACCTTTTTGTCCGTCCAAACCACATCCGACATATCTGGACGCCAGCCTAAGGCAAAGGCTGTGTCATTGATATATTTTTCAACATTACCAATCGTCACAGCGCCAAAACCATCATTGAGCGTACAAGCGCCTTCACACAGACGGTCTTGCGGACAAACGCGACCACAGACCTCAGGCAACGTATTGGTACGATGACACAACTCTGCTGCTTGAAAGATTTGTCCTTCGGTCGCAAGCTTAAGCCAGTTGGGAATATAATTGTGTACAGGACATTTCCATTCACAATAAGGGTTTCCACACTCAAGACAACGATGCGACTGCTGTGATACGGCTTCGCTCTCAAACGGTTTGTAAATTTCAACAAATTCCGTTGAGCGCGTGGCAATGTCTTTTTTCGCCGGATCGAACCTTGGTACATCTAAAAATTGGAAACTATTTTCTAAGCGTTTTGCCATGGTAAAAATCTCTTTTATAGTGGGCGGTGACAGCCAGCGATACTCAGTCAAACGACCATTTAAGGCCCATGGGCAGCTGCTGTCACTTACCTGCTTAAAACCTGTGAGTTAAAATATTTCTAAAACCTATTGCCAAATGACCAATAAAAGTCATAACAGATCCCTTATTGAGGATCAGCCATGGTGGTTTTAAGAAGGCTCGCAATGTTCGCCGCTTTTGGCTTCACTAAGTAAAATTTACGAACGTAATGTTCAAAATCAGCCAGTATTGTCTGACCCCATGCACTGCCAGTTTTGTCTACATGCGTGCTGATCACTCGTTGCAAATAAATACGATGTTCTTCCGTTTGCTCGCTTGAGATACGGTTCAAATCAATCAGCTCATGGTTGCAGCGATCAAAGAAGTCGCCATCCATGTCGAGCACATAGGCGAAACCGCCTGTCATGCCTGCGCCGAAGTTAAGACCAGTGCGCCCCAGTATGGTAACGATGCCGCCTGTCATATATTCACAGCAGTGATCACCAGTGCCTTCAATAACCGCATGTGTACCTGAGTTACGAACCGCAAAACGCTCACCTGCTGTACCCGCTGCATACAATTTACCACCAGTGGCACCATACAAACAGGTGTTGCCAATGATTGCTGTGTCTTGTGCATTAAAGCTTGAGTCTTTCGGTGGATAAATGACAATCTCGCCACCTGCCATGCCCTTACCGACATAATCGTTGGCATCGCCTTCAAGCTCAATATTTAAACCGCCAGCATTCCATACACCCAAACTTTGTCCTGCCGTGCCTGTCAGATGCAACTTGATTGGCATATCGCTCATACCAAGGTTGCCCCATAGTTGGGCAATCTCGCCAGAAATACGGGCGCCGATAGATCGGTCACAGTTACCAACATAATAGCTATATTCGCCGCCTGTTCCTTGACGAATACTTAATAACATATCACTAATCATCTGCTCAGCAAGTAAACCTTTATCAAACGGCTCATTTCGCGTCACTTGACACGTTTGTGCTTTACCCTCTGCTGCTGGATGACTAAACAGCAATGGTGTTAAGTCAAGATGACGTTGCTTATCAGTATTTCCTTCTAATACTTCAAGCAAATCTGTACGTCCAACCAACGCTTCCATACTACTAACGCCAAGCGCTGCAAGCCACTCACGTGTCTCAGTTGCGACGAACTTGAAGAAGTTGATTAACATCTCAGCCTCGCCAATGAAATGATCATCGCGCAACATGGCTTTTTGTGTGGCAACGCCTGTCGGACAGTTGTTAAGATGACAGATACGTAGGTATTTACAACCAACCGCAATCATCGGTGTGGTACCGAAACCGAAACTTTCCGCTCCAAGAATGGCTGCTTTTACCACATCAAGACCCGTCTTTAAGCCACCATCCGTTTGTACACGGACTTTATCACGCAGTCCATTGACGCGTAACGACTGATGAGTCTCAGCAAGCCCTAACTCCCACGGTGAGCCTGCATGATGAATAGAAGACAGTGGAGACGCCGCTGTACCGCCATCATAACCTGAGATGGTGATTAAATCGGCGTAGGCTTTTGCCACCCCTGTTGCGATGGTACCAACCCCAGGGCGTGAGACCAGTTTTACCGATACCAAAGCATCAGGATTGACTTGTTTTAAATCAAAAATCAGCTGTGCCAAATCTTCGATAGAATAAATATCGTGATGCGGCGGTGGTGAAATCAGTGTCACACCCGGTACAGAGTAACGCAAGCGCGCAATCAACGCATTGACCTTACCACCAGGTAGCTGACCACCTTCACCTGGTTTTGCGCCTTGAGCGACTTTGATTTGCATCACTTCTGCTGAGCGCAGGTATGCTGGTGTAACCCCAAAACGACCCGAAGCAACTTGCTTGATTTTAGAGTTGCGCAACGTACCATAACGGGCTGGGTCTTCCCCGCCTTCACCAGAGTTTGAGCGTCCACCAATAGTGTTCATCGCCATAGCAATGGCTTCATGCGCTTCAGGAGATAATGCGCCCAATGACATGCCCGCTGAATCAAAGCGCGTCAAAATCTCAGAGATATCTTCAACATCATTAATATCAATACTGTTGTCAGTCTTTAGCTGCAATAGATCACGCAACGTCGCGACTGGGCGGCTATTGACCAGATTGGCATACTGACGATAATTTTCATAATCGCCTGTGCGTACAGCCGTGTGTAAGCTGTTGATCACGTCTGGATTAAAGGCATGATACTCTTTGTTAAAGACAAACTTGAGCAAACCGCCTTGATCAAGTGGCGCACGACGTTTAAAGGCATTTGCTGCCAATTGCGCTTGATCGGCTGCCAAATCTTCAAAAGTTGCGCCTTTGATACGACTTTGCACCCCTTTAAAGCACAAGTTTACGACTTCTTCAGACAGTCCGACCGCTTCAAACAGCTGCGCACCGCGATAAGACACAATGGTAGAGATACCCATTTTTGATAAGATTTTTAATAACCCCTTATCCAAGCCTTTACGGAAATTCACTCGCGCTTGAATCGGATCGCCGAGCAGCTCACCCGTTGCGACCAAATCATCAATGACATCGTAGGCTAAGTATGGATAAATACAGGTCGCACCAAAGCCAATCAATACCGCCACTTGATGCGAGTCACGTGCAAGACCTGTCTCAACAATCAGGTTGGCATCGGTACGAATACCGCGGGCAATCAGATAGTGATGCACAGCGCCAGTCACCATAATCGCGTTGGCAGGTACTTTGTCTGCGTCAATGGCTTTATCAGACAGTACGACTAACGTATTACCAGCACGGATACTGCTCTCAACCTGCTCACAAATACTCTTAATGGCATCAGACAAGCTCAGGGTGCGATCATAGTTCAAGTCAATGCGAGCGGTCTTGAACGCTGGATCATTCAACGTTTCAAGCTGCTGCATTTTACTGGCTGACAATACTGGCGACGATAAAATAATACGATGTGCGTCTCTTGCTGAGGGCGCAAACACATTGGTTTCTGCGCCTAGGCAAGTTTGTAATGACATTACGATAGATTCACGTAATGGATCAATCGGTGGATTGGTTACCTGGGCAAACTGCTGACGGAAAAAGTCGCCGACATGGCGGATTTGCTGCGACAGTACCGCCATCGGCGTATCATCACCCATCGACCCCACTGGCTCTTGACCATTTTCGGCATTGGGACGAATGATTTCTGTGCGCTCTTCATTGGTGATGTGATACATTTTTTGTAAGGCTTTTAGCTTATCACCGCGGCAAGACTGCGCTGCCAAGGTTTCTTCTAAACGTTCATCATCACGAATACGTGTTGCCTCTTCACGTAGCCATTTGCGATATGGATGTGCCTTTTTGAGTAGAGTTGCAATGGCTTTAGTATCTAAAATTTGACCTGTCAACGTATCAATGACCAGCATTTGACCTGGGCCAACTCGGCCTTTTGCCAATACATCTTGCGGTGAATAATCCCAAACACCAACCTCGGAGGCGACCGTAATATAACCATTTTTGGTCGTCACCCAGCGCGATGGACGTAGACCGTTGCGATCTAGCATACAAACAGCATAACGCCCGTCTTGAATGACCAAACCTGCTGGGCCATCCCATGCTTCCATGTGCTGCGAGTAAAACTCATAAAACGCGCGTAAGTCCATATCCATGCTATCGACATTCTGCCACGCTGGTGGTACTAGGATTGACATCGCGTGGAATAGATTCATGCCACCTGACATCAGTACTTCAAGCATGTTGTCTAAGCTTGAGGAGTCTGAGCCTGTGCTATTTACTAGAGGAGTTAGTTGATTCAACTCAGGCAATTTTTTAGATTTTAGCTTTGGTGTGCGCGCCTCAGACCAATTACGGTTACCTGTAATGGTATTTAGCTCGCCATTGTGAGCAAGATAGCGGAATGGCTGAGCAAGCGGCCAGCGCGGTAGTGTATTGGTTGAAAAACGCTGATGAAAGACCACAATGTGTGAGGCCAAACGCTCATCTTGTAAATCTAAAAAGAAGGCTGGCAAGTCTGATGGCATCACCAGACCTTTATAAATAATCGTCTGACAACTCAATGAGCAAACATAAAACAACTCATCATCAGTCAGACGCTGCTCTGCCTTTTTACGCGCAACAAACAGCTTACGGTTGAAATCATCTGCCGCCAAATCATCGGGAGCATTGACAAATACTTGCTTAAAATCTGGTAGCGTCTCACGACCAATCTCGCCGACGATACTCAAATCAAGCGGTACATCACGCCAACCAGCGACGTCTAGTCCTTGTGCCACAAGCTCATCGTTTAGCATTTGCTGGCTATGCTTGGCTTTTGTCTCGTCCGTATTTACGAACACCATGCCCACGGCAAAATTATCCGTAATGGTCAATTGCTGCTCGGCGGCAATATTTTTAAAAAACTTGGTTGGCATCGCCAGTAATAGGCCACAACCGTCGCCCGTTCTACCGTCAGCAGCAACACCGCCGCGGTGGGTCATACAGCTCAAGCTATGAATAGCAGTTTTTACCAAATTATGGCTGGCTTCACCCTCAATGTGAGCAATCAAACCAAAACCGCAATTATCAGAAAAGTCATCTGGCGTGGCCAGGTGGGTTTGCGAGGAAATCATTGACATAGCTGGTCCTTTTAAGTAAACGGGTAGCGTATATATCCAATGCGGCACATAAGCTGACACCCGTAGGCAGAACGGGCTGATAATTAATATTCGTATATCAACATTAATAAATGGCGTGATGCACATACACATCATATCTGGAGAGGAAAATTAAAACTTGCCCTTTCCAGTCATTAGATGATGTTTTGACAGATAATTGGCATATTAACAGGTAGTCAGCAGTAACCCTTTACAATGGGAGGAAATACGACCCTGTATATCCGTTATTCATTCATCAATGATGTACTATCGCATCTTGAGTAACGCTTGTCACTGTATCATGCCTAGCGCTTAGAACTGATAAGCAAGGCTTTGAATGACAGTGCATTCGATTGGTTTTGAATATCTGACGCTCTGTATTCAAGCGCTTTAGTCACTCTAATCAGAGCGACCATAAGAGAGGTTGGACTACTTGTGAGCGTTTTAATTTAAACAGCAAGTAGTCACGCTTGAGACAACAAGTCTTAGTAAAATGCTCTATAAATGCCAGAAAGCTTACTAAATAATTGTTAAATATACAGTTTTTACGATAACTATACAGAACGTCGCCCACAGTTATATTAGTTAATGATTTGGAAAAAATCTAGTCTTTTCTATCAATTCATTAGCCATATTTTGTAAGACTACGTATTCCTATTGGTTATGAGACAAAAGAAAATACTAATCTGACACTAAATCAAAGTAATATTTCTCGGCCTCAAATAGAGTAATTCTTACATATTCGCAGGTTTAATAAGACAACCTCAGCAATGATTAAATAATAATCCCCACAAAAAACCCACTCAGTATGTCTACTAGTGGGTTCTTCGTACTTCTCATTATGACTAAATAACAATTATCACATACTAATTATTCTTATCTTCAATCAGCGCTTTCATACTATCAGGGTTAGTCTTAGGAGCAGCATTGGCGTTCCTGCTGGTGCTGTTTGAATTTGCGTTACCGTTGGTAGTTGGCTGCTTAGGCGTTGGTACGACTGGCGGTTTTTTAGCAGCACCGTTATCTGTCTCAGATGCTGACGGCTTTTTATTGTCTTGGGTCGAAGGCTTGGTTGCGCCCTCTTCGCTTTTAGACGGTGCTGATGTGGCGCGATCTTCAAAACCAACGATGCGCTCTTCTGTAACGGATAA
Source organism: Psychrobacter alimentarius (assembly GCF_001606025.1). Taxonomy (NCBI): domain Bacteria; kingdom Pseudomonadati; phylum Pseudomonadota; class Gammaproteobacteria; order Moraxellales; family Moraxellaceae; genus Psychrobacter; species Psychrobacter alimentarius. Next base: position 2,930,011 of record NZ_CP014945.1, read on the forward strand.
CGTCTCAGAAGTATCGGCTGATTGACGAATGCTTTCGTCACCATAACTGGTTGATGATTGATTGCCCTGACCGTTGTTGCTTCCTGTATTTTGATCGTTATCCGCATCGCTAGCCTCTTGCGTTTGCTGACGCACAGGTACTTCGCGTTTGGTAGGCTTTAGGTTCACAGAACGTGTGCGCTTGGTGCTTAAGTCTTTGACAGGATCAGGACGCTCATAGTTATCGATGATACCAACATAACGGTTGATCTCTTCTGGTAATACACGCACATTATTAGGCAGTTTAAAGTCGATGAGTTTTGCTGCACCAATCGCTTCTTGCGGACTGCTCATAATGCCATAGGTCAGCATATAGCGTACTTGCTTCTCATCATCGAGATAACGGAAGTAAGCAAATTTATCGCGGTCGTCACGGCCTTCTAAATAACTGACAATCACGTCATTTTCAGCCACATTCATGACCTGCACTGTCCACTTGCCCTTATTTGCCAGCAGATAACGTTTGTCTTTAAACTCTTTAGGATAGTTACGCAAATCCCGAACCGTCGTATCAAAACTGATAGGCTGTACATCTGTGTCCAGCTCATGTAATGATTCAATCTTCAATGGCTGTTTAAGCTCAGTACTTAGGGTTTGCGGTGTTGATATCGGGGCATTTTCGATTTTAGCACCCATCGCTGGCGTCTGACTCAACATCCAAATTAATGCTGTGACCACCCCCAGTAGTAAGGTTACGACTAGCCATATCAAGGCTTGACGACGATATGATTGGCTAGCGGTACGAGGCGTCGATCTGAAAGCAGCCATGAGAGTATCCTTGGTAAAAATATAGGTAACCGCATGAAGTAAATGCGTGTCCAACTGATGTTATGGCCGACCAATATATGTTGAATGGGGACGCGCAATGAACATTTATGCTCGTTAATCGCTTAATAGATCATTCGCTATGTTGCGACAAAACGTTAGTCAAAAGGTTGGTATCAAAATCATTGGTTAAGACAGCCTTGCCTAACGATTTTAACAAAATAAGGCGGATTTGTCCGTGTTTCACTTTTTTATCATGACCCATTAAATTCAAAGCTGTTTTGACATCAATAGGTGGCGGTGTGACAGGCAGATTGGCAAGTGTTAAAAGGCGCTTGATACGAGCAACTTCCTCAGTGGTTAACCAGCCGATTTTCTGTGATAGTTCAGCTGCTTGTACCATGCCAGCTGCAACTGCTTCACCATGGAGCCAATTGCCGTAGCCTTGATGGGTTTCAATCACATGTCCAAAGGTATGTCCAAAGTTCAACAATGCGCGTACGCCTGACTCTCTTTCGTCCTGCGCCACGATATCGGCCTTATACTGACAGCAGCGTTTTACTGCCTCACCAAGTACAGCCAGATCTAGTGCCATCATGGCAGGTAGGTTGTCTTCAAGCCATGTCAAAAACCGCTCATCCATGATAAGTGCATATTTAATCACTTCAGCAAGTCCTGCAGACAGCTCACGCGTAGGCAACGTTTTAAGCGTACTCATGTCAGCAAGTACCATCTGCGGCTGCCAAAAGGCACCAATCATATTTTTGCCTTGGGCATGATTGATACCTGTCTTACCACCGACGCTTGAATCGACTTGTGACAATAGCGTCGTTGGAATCTGAATAAAATTCACACCGCGCATAAAACTTGCCGCGGCAAAACCCGTCATATCACCGACTACCCCGCCGCCAAGCGCAATAAGTGTGACATCACGATTAAAATGCTCAGCCATCAGTGCATCGTAAATTTGGTTGATACTGTCCTGATTCTTATACTGCTCACCATCTGGCAGCACGCATACCTTGACTGTAAACTGTCCTGCCAGCTCTTCCTCTAATGCTTTTAAATATAAAGGCGCTACCGTATCATTTGTGACAATCAGTACTTGGCGGCCACCAATATAAGGGGCGACTTGCTTCGCCATACTGTTGTTCTCTGTCACTGTTTTTTCAGTGATGACAATGGGATAATCATGGCTTTGCGTATGAACAGTTAAGCCATCCTGAAACAATAACATTGAATACTCCCTGATGTATTAAATAAAGTAAAAGCAGAAGACTTCGGATGGCTCTACCATCAAGCTTACTCTTCTTTTGGTTCTGGCTCTTTAGAAGTAGAAGGAATAAATGCGCCCAGCTGCTGTAAGAGCTGGTTCACCATATGACGTGGATAAGTATGACCGGTCGGCATAATGATATGGGCAACTTGGCGATATAATGGATCGCGTTTATTGTACAGTTCTTGCAAGATTTTTCTAGGATTGGGCTGCTGTAATAATGGTCTTGTTTTGTCTTTGGCAGTACGTGCCATTTGCACGTCAACAGGTGCATTCAAATAGACCACGATGCCACGTTGGCTTAGAAACTCGCGGTTTTCAGCACACATGACTGCGCCGCCGCCAGTCGCTAAGACAATTTGGTTTTTTTGAGTCAACTCATCAATGGCTCGTGTTTCACGCTCCCGAAATCCAGCTTCGCCTTCTTTAGCAAAGATCCAAGCAATATCAGCCCCTGTCTGAGACTCAATATACCAATCACTGTCTACAAAAGAGCGCCCTAATTGCTTGGCAAGCAATTTACCGATCGTGGTCTTCCCTGCTCCCATCGGTCCTACTAAAAACACCGACGGTAATTCCTCCACCATAATACTCACTCAGCTAAATTAGGTATGATACAACGTCATTGATATTCTGGCTAGTAAGCAGCCATGATTATTGTGCGTACTGCTCAAAAGTCATGCGTAAAAAAAGCAAGCATCAGTGCTTGCTTCTTTTAAGTAAAAATCTATCAGTAGCCGTTTAATTCAAACGGCTGACCCCGTCATTGATGAGTTTTGGTGTGATAAATATCAACAGCTCCTGTTTATCGTTGTTGCGCACGTCCTTGCGGAACGCACGACCAATGTATGGCAAATCTCCTAAGAAAGGTACTTTACTCACCTCATTATTGGTACGGTTTCTAAAGACACCACCCAACACGACGGTTTGACCGTCTTCTATAGTCACATTGGTTGAAATAGAATCTTCAGCAATAGCAACTTGACCATCAAGAGACCTAATTGGTGTGCCGTTGGTAATAAGCAATTGCAAACCAATCTTACCATCTGGCGTAATATTTGGTGTGGCCTCTAGACTTAATGCCGCCTCTCTAAAGCTGGTCGTTGTAGCACCGCTTGCTGATGCTTCTTGATAAGGAATCTGAGTACCAGAAGACACTTTCGCTGTTTGCTTGTCAGCCGTCAAAACTTTCGGAGTAGAAATGACCTCACCACGGTTATCCGCTTGCAATGCTGATAATTCAAGATCAAGCATGACATCAGACAGGCTAAGTAAGCCAAAGGCAATGCTACCCGCTGGATTAGCCACTCCTAAATCAACATTTAGATTATCAGGACGGGTAATATCGTAAGAAGGATAAGAAACCGTTTGACCGTTGATTGTCGTTGTTTCAATGTCAAAGTCTTTAAGATCCGCTAGTGTTTGGTTGCTACCGCCCACCAATAAGCTGCGATTATTGGCAGCGCCATTGGATAAAATACCCCAACGTACACCAATTTCTTTACTAAAGCTGTCAGTGGCACTCACAATTCTCGCTTCAATCATGACTTGACGCACGGGAATGTCAATCTTCCCAATCAATGTACGGATATTCTCAATACTATTCGCGACATCTTTAATAATCAACGTATTGGTACGCTCGTCAACTGTTACTGTTCCGCGATCGGACAACAATGTATTGTTGTCATTGGCACGGTTTGCAATACCGCTACTACTGGCGCCACCCGTCGATCCACTCCCTTGAGAAATCAGGGTCAATACATCTTGTGCTTTGGCATAGCTCAGACGAATATATTCAGTACGCAGTGGGGCAAAAGATTCAACCGCTTGCTGCGCCTCAAGTTCACGCGCTTCTTGCTCAGCAAGTTCAGTAGCAGGTGCCACCAAAATAACATTGCCATTTTCGCGTTTGCCTAGATTTTTACTTTTTAGGATAATATCAAGTGCCTGATCCCACGGCACATTAATCAGTCGTAAAGTAATATTACCAGTGACCGAATCATTCGCTACAATATTCATTTCTGTGAACTGTGCTAAAATATCTAAAACACTGCGAATTTCGACGTCTTGGAATTCCATAGACAGCGGCTCACCGCTATACACTCTTTCTTCAAGCGTTGGCTCACGTAGCAATTCAGGCTTACTGATGCTAATATTTAACTGATTACCTGATTGATAAGCTTGATATTCATAATCGTCCGCCATGTTAATAGTGATAACACCATTTTGACCTTGATTTTGTGTATCAATGCTACTCACAAGACCGCTATTAACATTCAAACGACGTAGTAGATTTCTAGGTACAGTGCTGCCAGTTAAGCGTACGACCAATTTATTGCCTTGACGTTGCACATCAACCGGAATGGCTTCGTTAGCAAGTACCATGCTAACATCACCGCCGCCATCGTTACCTGCCGAAAAATTGACTGCGCTCAGACCATCATAACTGTATTGTTTACTGACCTGTGCAGAAGCAAGTTGTGGATTTAATAATGGATTAACTCGTACTACCATTGTATCCGCTGGTACCTCATTTTTTACTGCCGTCGCGCTGGTTGTACGCACAGCAACAGGGGCAACGCTAGTCTCGACAATTGGCGTAACAACTGCAGTGGTGGTCATTCCATTACTGTTGTTAAGTACGTCTTGAACTGGGTCGTTAGTCATAGCGGGGCGAGCAGGATCTGTGATGGTTAGTAATAGATCATTACCTTCAATCTCTGTCGTATAATTGCCTGACTGTTTAAGACCGACGATAAGACGCGTGGTGCTATCACTACTTAAAGTAGTAACCTCATTGACCATCCCAATATTGTATTCATTAAAACGGCTTACCAAGCCGTTTTGTACTTGTTCAAAATCTAGTACCAAACGACTCGGATCATCAAGCTGGTAAGCAGCAGGTAATACGGGAGCGCCTGCGAAACCCAAGCGCATTTGTGTTACTGCTGGCGCGGTTTGTACCACAGAGATGTTATTAATACGCTGTGCAGCATGGGCACTGTTACTCACTGCTACCATACTAATTGCCAATGCTGAAATGGCAAAAGCAGAAGACACGCGGTTGCTCATCATCATTACCTTGTTATTGCGTACTGTCATGTATGTATTCCTCAAAAAATCTGCCGACTTAGCTTATGGGGGAAACCAGCGACTGGGGTTTTTCAACAAACCCAGCGCGGCTGTCTGGCACAATTTCAATCAAGTTAATCTGAGTCGGCGTGATTTCAACAATACGGCCGTCATTTAATCCAAGATAATCACCTACTTTTACGCTGGCAACTGAGCCATCAGGGCGTTGTATCAACGCATATTGCTGACCTTCAGGTGAAATCACCACACCGCGAAAGATCAGTTGTGATAGCTCATACTGTTCAAGAGGTTGTTTTACCCTTGTAATATCAGGGCGCACGCCATCGATAGAAGTGGTAGGACCGTCTACATTGACCAAGCTCGGCGGCAGAAATGGGCTACGCTGTGCACTGGCACTATAAACAAAGTCTTCTACCAATTCAGCCTTAGGTGGTGGCTCAATAGGCTGTGCAGGTTGATTACGTATATCGGCCATTGCTTGTTCTGCCATACCAATACGATCTGTACATCCTGTGATTGATAAAGCAGCAATGCTCAAAGCCAGTAGCGTGGGCAGTTTTTGAATAGTCATTAATTGCCTCCAGCAGTATCAAGGGCGGCAGCAGCGTCACCTGCCGGAGCAGTTTCTTCACCCTCAGGAGCAGCCTCTTTTGAGCGGTACGTCTTGGTTTGTAATACCAAAGTCAGCTCCGGTAGCACATCCAGTGACGGTTGAGGGTTGCTGACCTCAAAATCGTGCATGGTGATGATTCGTGGCAAAGCGGCAAGACCACTGATAAAGCTACCAAATTGGTGGTACTCACCCAAAGCGGCAATGCGAATAGGTTGCTCAATAAAGAATTCATTTTCAATTTCAGGTTCTACTGAAATATCTTGAAAACGGATGTTACTACCTACGCCCGTCATGTTTATGCCTTCTACAAGCTCTGACACACGAGTATCCTTGGGTAGCTGATCCAGTAAGGTATTGAACTCTGTTTCCATTTGGACCACTTGGGCTTGATAGGCTTTCAGGTGACGCGCGCGTGATTCTTTTTCACGGTAGCTTTCACGCAAGGTTTGTTGTTGACTTTCAGCCGCCGTGATCTCGTCGATCTTACTACTAATCGGTAACGCCCATGCCATTGCGGCAATAAAAGCGATAATAAGTCCGATGACCGTCACTTTTACTGGCGTTGGCCAGCTACCATAGTTTTCTGAATCTAACGACTCAAAACTTCGACGGAACTCTTGTAAATCGAACTGCTTCTTAGGTTTCAGATCTGATTTTTTTGTTTTGACTAGGCTTTTTTTGCGGACAAGCTTCATGACGCACCTCCAAGCCCAGCATTAGTATTGGCATCAGCCTCAGCTGGCACCGCCGACTCTGACTGTACTTTCGTTGTTACCACAAACTGAACATAACTGTCTTCAGGATAAACAGGGCGTGGCTGCTCGCCATCGCCAGTGGTCACAGGAGCGTTAAGAGCTGGCGGTGTTTCATAAGCACTAATATTTTGCTGAATATTGCTGACTGCTGAATTGCCCATCCATTTACTATTATCAAGATTGCGAATCAAGCTTGATACGATATTTGGATTATCAGCAAGACCAGTCAAAGTCAGAACATCGCCTTCACGTTTTAGGTTGGTCAAATAGAGCGCAGGCGGTACGGCTCTAGCAAGATCATCCCACAAACGGACAGGCACAGGACGTCGACCTTGTAAATCCTGAATGACCTGCATACGTGAGATGATATCTTCTCGGCGTTGCTCCAGACCATCGATTTCAGTCAACACCGCATCCAGGCGAGCGTTTTCTTGCTCAACCAGCGCATTGGCATCCAGCTGTTCATCTAGTTCATTATTAAAATAACTCCACGTGGCAAAGGCAGCCAGTAGAGTCAATAAAGTGATGGCAACCACCAGAGTTATAAACTCTTTATTGCGACGTTCGCGCTCTTCTTGTCGCCACGGTAAAAGGTTAATACGAGCCATCAGTCAAAGCTCCTTAACGCAAGACCGCAAGCGGCCATTAAACTTGGTGCATCAATGGCCAATTGCTCATTGTCAATATGTGGTGCAATGGTCATATTGGTAAATGGATTGGCCACACTAACAGGCACACCAAGTCTCTGTTGAGCCATACCTGCAAGACCTGCTATAGCGCTACTGCCGCCAGCAAGCACTATATGATCGATACTACTGTATTGACTTGAAGAGAAATAAAATTGTAATGAACGGGTGATTTGTTGAATGGTATTTTCAATGAAAGGTGTCAATACTTCGATATAGTAGTCATCAGGCAAAGTACGCTCACGCTTACTAAACGCCGCTTCCTCAGCCGACAGACCATAACGATTCTGTATAGCTTCTGTCAGTTGAACACCACCAAATAGCTGTTCGCGACTATAGATAAACTCACCATTTTTGGCGATATATAAGGTCGTTTGATTGTGCCCAATATCTACCAGTGCTACTAACTCTGGAAAATTTGTTAAACTATCGGCCATTAATCCAAAAGCACGCTCAATTGCATGAGACTCGATGTCCATCACCTTGGTTTGCATACCGCCAAAAGTTAGGGCATCAACGCGTTGGTCGACGTTTTCTGAACGAGATGCAGCAAGCAATACTTGCACCATGTCATCGCTTATCAAAGAAGGACCCAAAACTTCGAAATCCAAATTGACGTCTTCCAATGGATAAGGAACATACTGATCGGCATCCAGACGTATTTGAGCTTCGCGCTCTACATCGCTTAGCGCGAGATCCATATCAATAATCTTGGTAATCACAGCCGAGCCTGATACGGCGGTTGCAGCATTGCTACCCCCAACTTGACAACGCCTAGCGACAGTAGCAATAATATGACCAACCGCTTCTGTATCTACTAAAAGTTTATCAACGACCACACCTTCCGGCAGTCTCTCAATACCATAAGACTTTAAGTGAAAAGCACCCTGTTGACGCTGTATGTCAACTAACTTCACTGAGGTGGCACAAATATCCACGCCAATCAAATGTCGACTTTTGGAAGTAAATAGCCTCACAAACTCTATACCTTATATTAAGTGTACACTTTGATAGTTATTTGTAATAATTGAACACAATACTTTACTTAATAGAGAGATTCAAGCGTTTAAATTGGCTATGAAGGATAACTTACACATTTAGTGTGACCTGTGTATTTTGTTCAAGGTATAATAGCTGACCTGTTGCAAATTTTACTTAATAAGCCTTATTATGATTAAAAAAACTGCTACCGCTCGTCTCATTCATTTTTTGGTGGGACTTTTTATTGCCTGCTTAGCGTTAGCAGTTATATTAGCCCTCGCGGTGCCCATCGGTTTTTACGGTATGGCCATGTATCTATCGCCTACTTTGCCTAGCACTCAAGAAATAAAAACGGCAAATCTTGAAATGCCATTGCAGATTTATAGCAGAGATGACAAGCTCATTGGCCAATATGGCAATCGCCTATCCCTACCAGTCACTTTTCAAGAAATCCCTGAAGACTTGACTCATGCTTTTTTAGCCGCAGAAGATTCCTCCTTTTTTCAACATAGTGGTATCAGTATTAAAGGTCTTGGTCGCGCAGTTACTGAAGTGGTTACTGATGACGAAGGGCAGACAGGTGGCTCTACTATCACCATGCAGGTCGCCAAAAACTACTTCTTGAGTCCTGAGCGCACGCTAAATCGTAAGCTGACTGAGCTTTTTTTGGCACGCAAAATGGAAGACGAGCTGAGTAAGAATGAGATTTTAACCCTTTATGTGAATAAAATTTATTTGGGTGAAGGCGCTTATGGCATTAGGGCTGCTGCCAAAAAATACTATAGTAAATCATTAGACAACTTGACTATTGCTGAGATGGCCATGTTGGCAGGTTTGCCAAAAGCCCCTTCTAAATACAATCCAGTCGCCAATCCTACTCGAGCCCTGACTCGCCGCAACTGGATCATTGGACGTATGCATGAGCTGGGATATATTACTAAAGCACAGCGTGATGAAGCGATTAATGCACCAGTAGGCATAAATCTGTACCAAGAAAAGCTTGATGTCAATATGCCTTATTTGGCAGAAATGACACGTGGTGCTTTGGTTGAGCGTTATGGTGAGCAAGTAATGCACAGTGGTTGGCGTGTCCGTCTTACCGTTGATAGCAAAGCACAGACCGATGCAGAAGCAGCCATACTAACGGGTCTAATCGCTTATGAGCATCGTCACGGTTGGCGCGGTGCAGAAGCGAATGATGAACCTTTAGAAAACTTCAGTCGCTATAGCAATATGTCTCCTGCTAAAGTCACCAAAGTCAACTATCGAAGTTTTGAAGCGACCATGCCTTCTGGTGAGAATGTGACTGTGAACTGGTCTGGTATGAGCTGGGCGCGCAAGTATATCTCAGCCGACCGTGTTGGTTACCTTCCTGATAATGCCAGCCAAATTGTTAAGAAAAACGATATCGTTCGCGTGATACCTACTGCAAATGGCAACTGGCAGCTGGGACAAATTCCTAAAATACAAGGCAGTTTGGTTTCGCTAAATCCAGAAACGGGTGCAGTGAATGCATTGGTTGGTGGCTTTGACTTTAATCACAGTAAATTTAACCGTGCCTTACAAGGTTGGCGTCAACCAGGTTCTACTATCAAACCTCTTGTATATACCGCTGCACTAGAAAAAGGTTATCGTCCAGACAGTATTGTTTCAGATCGTCCTATCCAAGTAGGTGACTGGAAACCAAAAAACTCTGATGCACGTTTCCTAGGTGATATTACCTTACGTCGTGGTCTCTACTTATCTCGTAACTTGGTCTCTATTCGTTTGCTACAGTCTATTGGTATTTCTGATGTACGCAACTTATTAGATGAGTTTGGCCTTGATAAAGAAAAGCTACCGACCACCTTATCGCTTGCATTAGGTGCAGGGCAAGCGACGCCATTACAAATGGCAACGGCCTATTCTACCTTTGCCAATGGTGGTCATCGTATACAACCTTACTTTATTGAACATATTTATAACTATAATAATGAGCTATTATTTCAAGCTAATCCGCGTCACGCCTGCGCTTTGTGTTTCAATGAGCAGCTCGACACACTGAATAAAAAACTAGTAGAAGAACATGATCAGGCCACTACCAGTAGCACCACTGGCGATCAAGTCACCGATAAAGAACAAGATTCAGCATCTAATGATGACGAGTCGCAAAAATCTGAAGTCATGAATACAAGCGTTTATGATGCCAGCCCGCAATCGGATCGTTTAAAAGCACCTGCCGTACAGTATACGATAGCAAAACAAGCGCCGCGCATACTAAAACCGAGAGTGGCTTTTGAGATGGCAGATATCTTACGTGATGTGGTACAGCGCGGTACAGCGGTACGCGCAAAGGCTCTAGGCCGTGATGATATCGGCGGGAAGACGGGCACCACCAATGATGCGAAAGATGCATGGTTTGCAGGTTTTCATCCTACCAATGCCACTGTTGTGTGGATGGGTTTTGATCAACCCTCTACGATGGGTCGCCGAGAATACGGCGGCGTGGCAGCCCTGCCCGTATGGATGGACTTTATGAAAGCTCAACTTAAAGACACGCCTCGCCAATGGGTCTCTATCAACAATCGCTCTAAATCTCAAAAACAAAAGCAAAGAATTATTGAAATGACGGACGATGGCATTATTACGGATGAAGACTCTGAGGACAGCGCTGTTGAAAAACCTGTCAAAACCCAAGCCCAGCAGCGTAGAGTACCAGTTGATACCTCTGCTGACGAGACAAACACTTCATCACCAGCACGGTCTACTAACCGTGATGGCGATAGCGTGCCACAGAATCCTTTATCGGTGACGCCAGTCGATGAGATGCCTCCGATGCCAGAGTAAATCATACTATTAAGATTTAATGCATCACCACAAAAAAGCCTGTTTAGTAATCACTGAACAGGCTTTTTTCTATCTGTTGATATTCTTTAAAACTCAACCATACCAGCGCGTAATTGCTCAATCAGCTCTAAAAGCTGCTGACGCCATTCACGTATCGTGGCTTCATCTGGCAACCACTGATTTGATAGCGTGACCACATTCACAATCAGATCGGATGCTTGTACCCTTCCATTGTTTGTACTGTCTTCTACCACCGTATCTGATGGTACGGCATATAAACAGCGCTGGTAAGCTCGTTCTACATCCGCAAGAAAACCTTGCTGTCGCAGCTGATGCAAGCGCTGAATTTCAGGAGAGACTTGAGTACGTTCTGCCAATGCCTTTTCCACATCTACCAAAGTTGGCATTGCCATGTTCAAACTGTAAAAATGGCTCAGCTCTTGTATGAATGCCAAAAAAGCGCCGTACAAATGAAAAATTGCTGTTTCACAATGTGCTTGATATAACTGCTTATCATTGGTGTTTCCTGCTGCTTGGCAAGAGAGGCGACAAAAATAAAGCTTTTGATTGGTTCGATCTGCTTGATATTTGGCAACGCGAGTTTTACCTGCCATTTGCTACTTATCCTTCTATGAATAGTGAATTAAGGCATGTTTTCCAGTGTACTATTTTTTTGGATAATAGCACCATGCCTTTCTTAATTTTTTACACCCATAAAAAAGCCAGCATCTTAGGCTGGCTTTTTTGTCAAATTAAGAAAGAATCAAAAATAGTTAATACGATTAATTATCTTGATTTAACTCTTGAGCAAAGGCTTCATCAAAGCTAGCAAAGTCTTTAGTATCTGTGCTTGCAGTCATATCGAAAGCGGCATTCAGATCTTTATCTTGTAGCTTCTGATCTGCTTTTTCTTTACGTGTCTTATGATAAGCAAGACCTGTACCAGCAGGAATCAAGCGTCCAACAACCACGTTCTCTTTTAGGCCACGTAGCTCATCTACTTTACCAGTGACGGCAGCAGCAGTTAGTACACGTGTGGTTTCCTGGAACGAAGCCGCTGAGATAAAGCTTTCTGTTGCCAAGCTTGCTTTGGTAATACCAAGCAACTGACGCTCGTACTGTACTGGGAATTTATCTTCCGCTTCTAGCTTCGCGTTCAATGCTTTGATATCAGCATACTCGACTTGATCACCTTTAAAGTGACTTGAATCACCGCCATCAGTAATCTCAACTTTACGCAGCATCTGACGAATAATAACTTCGATGTGCTTGTCGTTGATTTTTACGCCCTGCAAGCGATAAACGTCTTGCACTTCGTTAACGATATAATCAGCAAGTGCCGTCTGACCTTTCAAACGTAAGATGTCATGCGGATTCTGTGGACCATCAGCAATAATCTCACCACGTGCTACTGTCTCGTTTTCAAAGACGTTGATTTGACGCCATTTCGGGATCAGTTCCTCATGAACCTCACCATCTTCATTGGTAATAATGAAGCGGTTTTTACCTTTAGTCTCTTTACCAAAGCTCACCACACCAGTCATTTCTGCCATGATAGCGTGATCTTTTGGACGACGTGCTTCGAACAAGTCAGCAACACGTGGTAGACCACCGGTAATATCTTTCGTACCAGAAGAGGCTTGTGGCACACGGCCCAAGATTGAACCTGCTGCAACTTTTTCACCATCGCTGACGCGAATGATGGTTTCAGCTGGTAAGAAGTAAACCACTTCTTTACCTTCGTCCGTATTCAAGATAATCGCAGGACGTAAGTCTTTGGCTGAGCTTGAACGATCGCGAGTCGCTAGAATCTCAAACGAGCTCATACCAGTCGCATCATCTACTTTCACAGTAGCAGTCATACCATCAGTGATGTCACTGAAGCGTGCTGTACCAGCGAATTCTGTGATAATTGGATGCGTATGCGGATCCCATTTTGCGATGGTTTGGCCACCTTCAACTTGCTCTTCGTCTTTTACAAGAACGCTTGAACCATACGGTACTTTATAGCGCTCACGCTCACGACCAAGCTCATCAGTCAAAGCAATTTCAGCTGAACGCGATACGATAACTAGATGACCGTCAGTATGCTGAACGGTTTTCATGTTTTCGAAATGCGCTTGACCAGCATTACGTACAGAGATGCTGTTGTCCACAGATGCTGAGCTTGCAGCCCCGCCCACGTGGAAAGTACGCATGGTTAACTGAGTACCAGGCTCACCGATAGACTGGGCTGCCATAACACCGACAGACTCACCGATGTTCACTTTATGACCACGAGCAAGGTCACGACCATAACACTGTGAACAAACGCCATGCTCAACATCACAAGTAATAACTGAACGTACCCAGATATCATCGATTGCATTGTTATCAAGCACGTTTACCCAATGCTCATCAATCAAGGTACCAGCTGGAATCAAGACTTTTGATTCGTCATCATTGTAAGTCACATCGCGTGCAGTGACACGACCTAGTACCAATTCACCTAGCTTCTCAATGATTTCACCACCTTGGATATGTGGTTTCATGAGTAGGCCTTCTTCAGTACCACAATCATCACTAGTGATAACCAAATCTTGTGCGACATCAACCAAACGACGCGTCAAATAACCTGAGTTAGCGGTTTTCAATGCTGTATCCGCTAGACCCTTACGAGCACCGTGAGTTGAGATGAAGTACTGTAGTACAGTCAAACCTTCACGGAAGTTGGCTTTAATTGGTGTCTCGATGATTGAACCATCAGGTTTTGCCATCAAACCACGCATACCTGCCAACTGACGAATCTGGGCTGCACTACCACGAGCACCAGAATCTGACATGATGAAGATCGAGTTGAATGACTTCTGCTCGTCTTCTTCACCTTGTGCGTTAATGACTTTGTCTGTTGCCAAGTTGTCCATCATCGCCTTAGCGACTTTGTCATTGGTACGTGACCAGATATCGACTACTTTGTTATAGCGCTCACCAGCCGTTACAAAGCCTTGCTCGAATTGATCTTCAATCTCGCGAACTTCGCCTTCTGCCACTTCGATGATTTGCTTTTTCAATGGCGGAATGACCATGTCATCGATACCGATAGACACACCTGATAGCGTTGCTTGTGCAAAACCAAGATACATCAATTGGTCAGCAAACATGACGCTTTCTTTCACGCCAACTTTACGGTAGCAAGAGTTGATCAGACGTGAAATATTTTTCTTCGTCATCTCTTGGTTACATTCATCAAACGACATACCTTTAGGCATGATGTTCCAGATCAACAAACGGCCAGCAACCGTTTCTTTCATACTAACTTCTTTGGTTTGGTTACCGTCTTCATCAATATGCGTCTCTGTAACACGCACTTTGATTTTAGCGTTCACATGCAAATCGTTTGAACCAATCGCACGCAATGCTTCATTAACGGTGGCAAAAATCATGCCCTCGCCTTTAGCATTGATTGATGAACGGCTAATGTAATACAAACCCAATACCACATCCTGTGATGGTACGATGATTGGATCACCGTTCGCAGGAGACAAGATATTGTTAGTCGACATCATTAGCGCACGTGATTCAAGCTGTGCTTCTAGGGTCAATGGCACGTGAACGGCCATTTGGTCACCATCAAAGTCAGCGTTGAACGCGGTACAAACGAGCGGATGCAACTGGATTGCTTTACCTTCGATCAATACTGGCTCAAATGCCTGTAGACCCAAACGGTGAAGCGTTGGCGCACGGTTAAGTAGTACTGGATGCTCACGGATAACCATGGCCAGCATATCCCATACTTGTGGCTCTTCACGCTCTACCATCTTTTTGGCAGCTTTGATCGTTGTCGCTAACCCATGAGACAATAGCTTGTTATAAGTAAATGGCTTGAATAGCTCAAGTGCCATTTTCTTAGGTAGACCACACTGATGTAGACGTAGTGTTGGACCTACAACGATGACCGAACGACCAGAATAGTCAACACGCTTACCAAGTAAGTTTTGACGGAAACGACCTTGCTTACCTTTGATCATATCAGCCAAAGATTTCAATGGACGCTTGTTACTGCCCGTAATCGCACGACCGCGACGACCGTTATCAAGCAATGCATCCACTGACTCTTGCAACATACGTTTTTCGTTACGTACGATGATGTCAGGTGCGCTTAGCTCAAGCAGACGCTTTAGACGGTTGTTACGGTTGATAACGCGGCGATAAAGATCGTTTAGATCAGACGTCGCAAAACGACCGCCCTCTAGTGGGACTAGCGGACGCAAATCTGGTGGTAGTACTGGCAAGATATTCATTACCATCCACTCAGGCTTGTTATTAGAATCACGGAATGCTTCTAACAATTTAAGACGCTTAGACATCTTCTTAAGTTTAGTCTCAGAACCTGTTTGTGGGATCGCTTCACGCAGCTCATCAATCTCGATATCCATATCGATATCTTTTAATAAGTCTTGAACCGCTTCAGCACCCATCTTGGCAGTGAATTCATCACCAAATTCTTCAAGCGCTTTGTAGTAATCTTCATCATCAAGCAATTGGTACTTCTCTAAAGAAGTCAAACCAGGCTCAGTGACAATGTAGCTTTCAAAATACAATACGCGCTCAATATCACGCAATGTCATGTCTAGCAATAGACCGATACGGCTTGGTAATGATTTTAAGAACCAAATGTGTGCAACTGGACTGGCTAGGTCGATATGACCCATGCGATCACGACGTACTTTAGCGGTAGTGACTTCAACGCCACATTTTTCACAGATAACGCCTTGGAACTTACGACGCTTGTATTTACCACATAAGCACTCAAAGTCTTTTACTGGGCCAAAGATTTTGGCACAAAATAAGCCATCACGCTCAGGCTTAAACGTACGATAATTAATGGTTTCAGGCTTTTTTACTTCGCCATGTGACCATGATTTAATCACGTCAGGTGAGGCTAAAGTAATTTGGATGCTATCAAACTCTAGGTTACCGTTGCCGGCAGGGCTCTGCATGATATCGAGTAAATCTTTCAAGTTGCTTCTCCGTTATCTTTATAATCATCTGACTGCAATCTGTTGACGCAGATAAGATGAATGAAGGCAATGAATAGGGTTGAGACAAATTACTAAAAGCAGCAGCAATGACGCGTACTGCCTTTAGTGGACAACTAAGTTAGACAATGGGTTTAGTTGCTTTGTTTTAACTCAATATTAATACCCAGTGATTTGATTTCTTTGGTCAGTACGTTAAACGACTCAGGCATACCTGGATCCATGTACTGCTCACCATCAACGATGTTTTTGTACATACGTGTACGGCCTTCAACGTCATCCGACTTCACAGTCAGCATCTCTTGCAACGTATAAGTCGCGCCATAAGCTTCTAGTGCCCAGACTTCCATCTCACCGAAACGCTGACCACCGAACTGTGCTTTACCGCCGAGTGGCTGCTGCGTTACTAGTGAGTAAGAACCTGTTGAACGCGCATGCATTTTGTCATCAACCAAATGGTTCAACTTGAGCATATACATGTAGCCAACGGTCACTTTGCGGTCAAATTTCTGACCAGTACGACCATCATACAATGTCTGCTGACCATCGCGATCCATACCAGCAAGCTCTAACAGGTCTTTGACTTGGCTTTCTCTTGCGCCATCAAATACTGCTGTGCCCATCGGGACACCGCCACGTAAATTGTCTGCTAGCGCCATGATGTCATCATCACTCAAGCTATCGAGATCAACTTGCTCACCGCCGACTTGGTTATAGATTTTGTCCAAGAAGTCACGTAGCTCTTTGATGGCTGCTTGAGATTTAAGCATACCATCAATCTTCTCGCCCAAACCTTTTGCTGCCATACCTAAATGCGTCTCTAGAACCTGACCAATGTTCATACGAGAAGGTACACCAAGTGGGTTCAATACGATGTCAACGGTATTACCATTTTCATCATAAGGCATGTCTTCAACTGGCATGATGCGTGACACGACACCTTTGTTACCATGACGACCAGCCATCTTATCACCAGGCTGAATACGACGCTTAACCGCTAGATATACTTTAACGATTTTCTGTACGCCATGTTGTAAGTCATCACCAGCGGTCAATTTGCGTTTTTTCTCAGCAAACTTCACATCGATGTCTTTTTGCTTATCAACCAAGTAATCAGCGATTTGCGTTAGACGCTCAGAGATTTCTTCTTCTACTGGCTGGATATCAAGCAATGTCTCAAGGCTCATATCTTTCATATCAGCTAACGCCATTACTGTACCAGCCTTTAGACCAGCACCGCCGCTGACTTTTTGGCCATCTAATAGATTACCAATACGACCACGTGCTGCTTCTTCAAAGATACGTAGCTCTTCTTTTAAATCTTTGCGATAGCTATCAAGCTGCGATTTTTCAATCGCTCTTGCGCGTGCGTCTTTTTCAACGCCATCACGGGTGAAGACCTGTACATCAATAACCGTACCTTTACTTGAAGTCGGTACGCGTAGTGACGTGTCTTTCACATCAGCCGCTTTTTCACCAAAGATAGCCCGTAGTAGTTTCTCTTCTGGCGTCAGTTGCGTTTCACCTTTTGGCGTCACTTTACCAACTAGAATGTCGCCTGCGTCAACTTCAGCACCGATATAAACAATACCTGCTTCATCAAGACTTGATAATGCCGCTTCACCAACGTTTGGAATATCAGCAGTGATCTCTTCTGTACCTAGCTTGGTATCACGAGCCACACACGTCAATTCTTGAATATGAATCGTAGTGAAACGATCTTCTTTAACCACTTTTTCAGATAGCAAGATTGAATCTTCGAAGTTGTAACCATTCCACGGCATAAATGCGATGCGGATGTTCTGACCCAGAGCTAGCTCGCCAAGATCCGTTGATGGACCATCAGCCAAGATATCACCCAAAGCGATTTCATCACCTTGGTTAACGATGATACGTTGGTTGATACAAGTGTTCTGGTTAGAGCGCGTGTATTTGATCAAGTTATAGATATCGATACCCGCTTCACCAGCAATCATCTCGTCTTCATTGACACGAACCACGATACGTGAGGCATCAACATCTTCGATCACACCGCCACGCTTAGCGATCACACAAACACCAGAGTCACGAGCAACGTGACGCTCCATACCAGTACCTACTAACGGCTTATCAGCACGTAGCGTAGGAACTGCCTGACGCTGCATGTTCGAACCCATCAAGGCACGGTTAGCATCATCATGCTCTAGGAACGGAATCAGACCTGCTGCAACCGATACTACCTGACTTGGTGACACATCCATATGCGTCACTTTTTCTGGTGGCATACGGACGAATTCACCATAGCTACGCACACTGACCATCTCATCAGACAACGCGCCTTCTGCGGTTACTGGTGAATCAGCCTGTGCAATGACCGTACCGACTTCTTCAATCGCTGATAAATATTCAATAACGTCAGTCACTTTACCATCAACCACACGGCGATAAGGGGTTTCTAGGAAACCAAAGCTGTTGGTTTTAGCAAACGTCGCTAGCGAGTTGATCAGACCAATGTTTGGACCTTCAGGCGTCTCAATCGGGCACACACGGCCATAATGCGTATCATGTACGTCACGTACTTCAAAGCCTGCGCGTTCACGAGTCAAACCACCTGGTCCTAATGCTGATACACGGCGTTTATGGGTAACTTCAGACAACGGGTTGTTCTGATCCATAAACTGTGACAACTGGCTTGAACCAAAGAATTCTTTCACCGCGGCCGCTACCGGCTTAGAGTTAATCAAATCTTGTGGCGACAAGTTGTCTGATTCCGCTGAGCTTAAACGCTCTTTTACTGCACGCTCAACACGTACTAAACCCACACGGAATTGGTTTTCTGCCATCTCGCCAACTGAACGAATACGGCGGTTACCTAGATGGTCAATATCATCAACATCACCGCGACCATTACGAATCTCAATCAGCTCTTTTAACACATTGACGATATCGTCATTGGTTAATACGCTGCGTTCGCGCTGAATATCAGGATCATCCGTGTTATCGAATTCTAAACCAAGACGACGGTTAAATTTCATACGACCGACATTCGACAAGTCATAACGGTCTGCGTTGAAGAACATGCTTTCAAATAATTTTTCAGCAGTCTCAACCGTTGGTGGCTCACCTGGACGCATTACTTTATAGATTTCAATCAATGCTTCTTCGCGAGTTGACGTGCTATCAGCGCGAATCGTATCGGCAATATAACTACCTTGATCGATATCATTGGTGAATAGGATGCTAAATTCTTTAATAGCACCACTCGCTTCAAACGAGTTCAATTTAACCAATAGTTCGTGATCAATTAACGTGTTTGCTTTTGCAATCACTTCGTCATTAACAACGATATCTTCTGCCAAAATGCGCTCATACAGATACTCATCAGGCACAGCAATTTTCGTCATACCCGCTTCTTCAAGCTGACGAATACGGCGTGCGTTGATACGCTTACCTTGCTCTACCAATACATCACCTTCAGGTGACACGATATCAAATTGAGCCATCTCACCACGTAAGCGGTCAGCGACTAAATCAATTTCGAACTGCTCTTCGCCTTTATAAACAGCAACTTTATCAAAGAACAAATCTAAGATTTCAGAAGTCGTCAAACCTAGTGCACGTAGAATGATTGAAGCCAGTAGCTTACGGCGACGGTCAATACGAGCAAATACTAAGTCTTTGGCATCGAATTCAAAATCTAACCAAGAACCACGGTAAGGGATAATACGTGCGTTATAAAGCACTTTACCACTTGAGTGTGACTTGCCTTTATCATGGTCAAAGAAGACACCTGGCGAACGATGTAGCTGTGATACGATTACACGCTCAGTACCATTGATGATGAAAGTACCGTTAGCCGTCATTAAAGGCATCTCGCCCATGTAAACGCTTTGCTCACGGATGTCTTTGATAGCGGCTTTGCTATCTTTGTCTTTGCTGTCTTTGTCTTTGATGATCAAACGAATTTTGACACGCATCGGCGCAGCAAACGTTGAACCACGTAAGATACACTCACGCTCATCAAATTCAGGCGTGCCTAAATAGTACTCAACAAATTGTAACTCAGCATTACCAGAGTGACTCTCAATTGGGAAAATAGAGGAATACGCAGCTTGCAAACCAGTATTCTCACGAGCTTTTGGCTTTTTATGCTCTTGCAAAAATTGCTCGTAAGAATCTACTTGAATAGACAGCAAATAGGGAATGTCCATCACAGTGGGCAATTCAGCAAAACTTTTGCGAATACGCTTTTTTTCAGTATAAGAATATGCCATCGAGAGTCCTTACAGTAAACGTGGAAACAAATTAAAAGCGTGGCCAGCATGCATAAATACGATGCAAACTGAGCGACGTAAACGATAATACAAAACAGGTGTTCGTGTTCAACTCATATTTTTTGTCACTTATCACTTCACTAACCAGTGTGTATTTAGCACACCTCATTCAATCTTATAATCGGTATATGAACCCATCTATATAGATGCGCATACCGAAGAATTCAACCTAATACAAACTATTGCCTTTAGGGCTTAACTTTCTAGTATATTTATGAAAAAATAATTTTTACTAAAATTTTGAACAATTTGTCATCAAAACTGACATGATCGTATTAGCCAGTTCATCACCAAAACTGATATCGTCGCTGGTATAAACCGTCTTTAAGCCTATGCAATGACAGCAAACCATGCTAAATAGATAATCTAATATCAACAGTTTTCAGAATTAATAATAATTGGGATAACTATAACTTTTAGAATCAGTATAAACTATAGTGTTAATGGGAAAGCATGCAGACACAAAAAAATGCCAAACATCTACGGACGTTTAGCTTATTTAACTGATTTCAAAAACTGGCATGTGTGCTTGCATGTATATCGTCTGTCCTTTTGATGGGTATCCACCGTGTTGTTGCATACGTATGTTGGCAGACACAAAAGGTCAAGCTACAAATTATAGTAAAAAAAAGCTGGCAATGCAAGGCATTACCAGCTTTTTTTGTACAGTGTTAAACTTATTTTAGTTCAACAGTTGCACCAGCTTCTTCAAGTTTCTTTTTCAACTCTTCAGCTTCAGCTTTAGATGCGCCTTCTTTGATTGGAGCTGGAGCGCTTTCAACCAAATCTTTCGCTTCTTTTAGGCCAAGACCAGTAGCTTCACGTACAGCTTTAATTACGCCAACTTTCTTCTCGCCAAAGCTAGCAAGAACAACGTCAAACTCGTCTTTTTCTTCAACAGCAGCAGCAGGACCAGCAGCAGCAGGTGCAGCAGCAGCAACAGCAGCTGTTACGCCGAACTTTTCTTCCATGTCGCTGATTAACTCAACGATATCCATTACTGACATTTCAGCGATTGCGTTTAACACATCATCTTTAGATAGTGCCATGAGAACTCTCCGTTATCTGATAAAAATTAATTGATTCTAATATCGCTTTGATTGATTGCCACAATTTCAAATAGGTATGGCAATAAAATTCAACCAAAATTAGCGATGTTAAAGTTACGTTAAAACAAGCAATTAAGCAGCTTCTTTTGCGTCTTTGATTGCCGCTACAGTGCGAACGAACTTGCCAGGAACAGCGTTCATAGTCTGGACAAGCTTGGTCACTGGTGCATTCATAGTAGCCATCAAGATAGAGATTGCTTCGTCGCGAGTTGGTAGCTTCGATACGCGCTCTAGCTCTTCTGGACCATAAACTTCACCACCGACTGATACTAATTTGGTCTCTAAAGCTTTGTTATCTTTGCTAAAGTCGAAAACGACTCTCGCTGCAGATCCCAAGTCTTCCATAGAGAAAGCCAAAAGTAGTGGACCAGTCATACGGTCTGACATGCTCTCAAACTTAGTGCCTTCAAAAGCGCGTTTTGCTAGTGTATTTTTCACCACTTTTAAAACAACACCTTTATCACGAGCTTGTTCGCGAAGCTGAGTAAGCTTAGCAACACCAATTCCGTGATACTCGGCAGCTACTGCTGAGTAAGCATTAGCAGCAACTTCAGACACTTCAGCCACAACTTGTTGTTTTTGCTCTAGCGTTAATGCCATAAGTTGACTCCTTTAATCTTATCAATCGGCTTATTATAAGAGTGCTCAAAACCGAAGTTTTTATGCGCTCAAATTATAAGCTAGGACTGACTTGATACGACACATTACCAGCGGATTCAATTAATAAAAAAGCATCTACTGGTAACGACTGATTACGGCACCGTTATCAGAATGACGTTGAGTAATAGTTTGAAGACTGTATAAACAATCATATCGCCCTATTCGCTCGTGTCTTAAACTGTGTGGGCCACCGTCTGCGTAGGACAACTAAGATTTTCATCTGTCGTCGATTAACAAAAGTGACTCAATATCATATTTAACCATTCGAAAATTGTTATTTATGACGCTAAACCACCTTCTACCTACGGTCTTAGACAGCGTAGTAAACACTACGCTGACCTAATTTTTTAAATATGGTTTGTGCTCATCATTCAAAATATTTGATGTTCAAATACTTAAAGATAGAGACTTTAATTATTTTGCAGTACGATAAGGAACAGCATCGATCGTTAGACCAGGGCCCATCGTGCTAGACAAGGTAATTTTCTTAATGAAAGTACCTTTAGAAGTAGCAGGCTTAGCACGCTTTAGATCAGAAATAATCGCTTGCGCGTTTTGCTCGATTTGCTCAGCAGTGAAACCAATTTGGCCGATAGTTGCATGGATGATACCAGCTTTATCAACACGGTACTGTGCTTGACCCGCTTTCGCGTTAGTCACAGCTTCAGCAACGTTTGGCGTTACCGTACCAACTTTTGGGTTAGGCATTAGGCCACGAGGACCTAGGATTGTACCCAATTGACCAACAACACGCATAGCATCTGGAGCGGCGATAACAACATCAAAGTCCATGTTACCGGCTTTGATTTCTTCTGCTAGGTCTTCAAAACCAACGATATCTGCACCAGCTTCTTTGGCGGCTTCAGCAGCAGCACCTTGAGCGAATACAGCAACGCGTTTGGTTTTACCAGTACCAGCAGGTAAGTTAGTTGCACCACGAACCACTTGATCAGATTTACGTGGGTCAACGCCCAAGTTTACTGCGATATCAATAGACTCTTTGAATTTTAGTGCTGGCAAATCGTTTAGGATTTGAACTGCTTCTTCAAGAGTGTATTGCTTTTCGTTATCAATACGGCTTTGAATTTCTTTTTGACGTTTGGTTAGCTTAGACATTATACACCCTCCACGGTAATACCCATTGAACGTGCAGTACCAGCGATGGTACGGACAGCAGCATCAAGATCAGCAGCAGTTAAGTCTGCATTCTTGGTCTTAACAATTTCTTCTAGTTGTGCACGGTCAACTTTACCGACTTTAGCGGTGTTTGGTGTACCTGAACCTTTAGCAATACCAGCAGCTTTACGTAGTAAATACGCAGCTGGTGGTGACTTCATGATGAAGGTAAAAGACTTATCGCTGTATACAGTGATCTCAGTTGGGATCGGTAGACCTGGCTCTTGGCCTGAGGTCGCAGCGTTAAATTCTTTACAGAACGCCATGATGTTCACGCCTTTTTGACCCAATGCTGGACCAATTGGTGGTGAAGGATTTGCTTTGCCTGCAGGCACTTGCAGTTTGATGTAACCATCAATCTTCTTAGCCATGATACTCTCCTAAATGGGTAATAGCGCCAAATCAACGTGGTATATACCTAATTGACTAACAGCTCCCCGGTTGATGAACTTTTTGCTGGTTTAGTCTAGCTTTTCAACTTTGCTAAACTCAAGTTCGACCTGAGTCGGTCGATTAAATACGTTTACGGTCAAATGTAATTTAGATTTCTCGTAATCCACCTTTTCAACCAACCCTTTAAAGTCAGTAAATGGACCATCAATAACCAACAGCTCTTCGCCCGGCTCAAATAGCGTTTTAGGACGTGGGTCAGTTTCAGTTTGATTGAGACGATTTAAAATACGATCAGCTTCTACTTGCGTGATAGGTGCAGGTGTTTCAGGCGTACCGCCAATGAAACCCATGATACGGGGACAGTCTTTGACAATATGCCAAGTGTTGTCGTTCATTTCCATTTGGATCAATACATAACCTGGAAAAAACTTACGCTCACTCTTACGCTTCTTGCCGTCTTTCATTTCGACGACTTCTTCAGTAGGAACCAATACATCACCGAATGACTCAGCAAAGTCACTACGGTTAATACGATCAGTTAATGAACGTTGTACTTGCTTTTCATATCCTGAAAACGCTTGAACAATATACCAACGCATATCACGCTCCTGATCATTATAAATAAGTCGTTATAGGTAAATCTCTGTTACTAGTCACTAATACGTGCTACTAACCGATGAAAATACCAACGAACCAGTTAAAAAAGTTATCCAACAACCAAACAAAGAATCCAACAATGGCAATCATGACAATAACTTGCCATGTATATTGAAATGTTTCATCTTTACTCGGCCATGTCACTCGGCGAAGTTCAACAGCTGCATCTTTTAATAAAATTTTAAAAGCACGACCTTGATGCGTCAGCGCCAAACAGACTAATGCAAATACAACAAGGGCAACGATAATCCCAATACGAATCCAGACATCATTGGCTGGTTGCCAATAACCGGGTAGATATTGGTTGACTAAAGTCGCCCCTATCAAAACTGCTGCGGCAAGTAGCCACAAAATCACATCTTTTATTGAGCCAGTCTTAGCGACTTCAACGGCAGAAGTATTGACCGCTGATACATGCTTATCTTTAGACAGCATTCCACCAGTAACCGCCTTGGCATCAGATAACTTAGTCTCGAGGTTATCTTGATTATTGCTCATAAAGAACTCACTTCGGAGATGGTGGGGTACAACAAAGATATGATAAGAAGATGGCAGGCGATGTAGGACTCGAACCTACAACCCTCGGTTTTGGAGACCGATGCTCTACCAATTGAGCCAATCGCCTATGGGTGTAAAGGACAGCATTATACAATATTTATCGTAAAATGCAAGCCTTCAGAGATAATTTTTTATCTCGCTTTCCTCTGAATTAAGAGTCGTTATATTTATTAATTAGCCTTATAAAAGATTAATAATATGAATATACGATAAGAGGGAGCGCTAATATAACAAGGTATTTCGTAGATTACAATAGAAGAAGAGATAAATTCACTATTATTACTTGTAAAACCTTTATACAAAATAATATTAAAATCAGCATGGTTTAATTCAGACTTATACCCTCAAACCAGCTTACCACTCTCAAAGAAAAAGCCACCCTCAAATAGAGGATGGCTTTTTTATAACTAACTCAAACGCTCATTGCTGAGACTTAAGTCTTAGTTCAATACGTTAGCAACAACACCAGCGCCTACAGTACGGCCGCCTTCACGAATTGCGAAGCGAAGACCTTTGTCCATAGCGATTGGGTGGATAAGCTCTACGCCCATCTCAACGTTATCACCAGGCATAACCATTTCAGTACCGTCTTGTAATTGGATTGCGCCAGTTACGTCAGTGGTACGGAAGTAGAACTGTGGACGATAGCCGTTTAGGAATGGTGTGTGACGACCACCCTCTTCTTTTGACAGTACGTATACTTCTGCGTCAAACTTGGTATGAGGCGTGATTGAACCTGGCTTCGCTAGTACTTGGCCACGTTGTACGTCTTCACGCTTAGTACCACGTAGTAGTACGCCACAGTTTTCGCCTGCACGACCTTCGTCAAGCAGTTTACGGAACATCTCTACACCAGTACAGGTGGTTTTTTGAGTGTCACGGATACCAACGATTTCGATCTCGTCACCAACTTTAACGATACCAGACTCAACACGACCAGTTACTACGGTACCACGGCCTGAGATTGAGAATACGTCTTCGATTGGCATTAGGAATGCTTTGTCGATGTCACGCTCTGGCTCTGGAATGTAGGTGTCTAGTACGCCTAGTAGTTCTACTACTGCTGGCTCACCATACTTGTCTTCTGAACCTTTTAGGGCTTCAGTGGCTGATCCTTTGATGATTGGGGTGTCATCACCTGGGAAGTCATAGTCGTTCAATAATTCACGAACTTCCATTTCTACTAGTTCTAGTAGTTCTTCGTCATCAACCATGTCACATTTGTTCATGAATACGATGATGTATGGTACGCCAACCTGACGTGATAGCAAGATGTGCTCACGTGTTTGTGGCATTGGGCCGTCAGTTGCTGATACTACTAAGATTGCGCCGTCCATCTGGGCAGCACCGGTGATCATGTTTTTAACATAATCGGCGTGACCTGGGCAATCAACATGAGCGTAGTGACGTGCTTCAGTGTCATATTCTACGTGTGAGGTGTTGATGGTGATACCACGTGCTTTTTCTTCAGGTGCTGAGTCAATAGACGCGTAGTCTTTGGCTTCGCCACCAGAAGTTTTTGCAGCTACTGTTGCGATAGCAGCAGTTAGGGTTGTTTTACCATGGTCAACGTGTCCGATGGTACCGACGTTGACGTGTGGCTTGTTACGTTCAAACTTGGCCTTTGCCATGGGTAATTCCTCTTTTTTTGGGGTCAAATGCTAGGTTCGTATCAATACGATAACTCAGACAATCTTGACCACTTTAAGATAATTGTTAAAAGGTCGCACATACTAATGTGCAGATATTATAAGAAAATCACGACCAATAACAAGTCTTTTAACAAGTTATTGGCGGATTCTCTACTGACAACCTAAAAACAGGCTCTACATTGTCAGATTCAATAGACGTTTATTTACTCGTCATCATCTTTAGAGTTGAACTTAGAGATGATTTCAGCAGCAACTGATTTTGGAATTTCAGCGTACTTTTGGAATTCCATTGAGTAAGTTGCACGGCCTTGTGACATAGAGCGCATTTGAGTGGCATAACCAAACATTTCCGCTAATGGTACTTCAGCACGAATCTGTTTAGTACCGCCAGGTAAATCTTCCATACCCTGTACCAAACCACGACGACGGTTAAGATCGCCCATGATATCGCCCATATAGTCTTCAGGCGTTTCAACTTCTACTTTCATTACTGGCTCAAGTAGCGCTGGATCCGCTGCCATGAAACCTTTTCTGAATGCCATAGAACCTGCCATTTTGAACGACAATTCATCAGAATCGACGTCATGGTAAGAACCATCATACAAAGTTGCTTTTACGCCAACCACTGGGTAACCAGCAAGTACGCCGTTTTTCATGCGCTCTTGAATACCTTTGTCAACAGCACCGTGGAATTCTTTTGGTACAGTACCACCAACAACTTCTTCAGCGAATTCGTATTCAGTTTCGCCCGCTGGATCAAGTGGCTCAAGACGTAACCAAACGTGACCGAATTTACCACGACCACCTGTTTGACGTACGAATTTGCCTTCTTGTTCAACAGTATTACGAATCGTTTCACGATAAGCAACCTGCGGCGCACCGATGTTGGCTTCAACGTTAAACTCACGCTTCATACGGTCAACTAGAATCTCTAGATGTAGCTCACCCATACCGCTGATGATTGTCTGACCAGATTCTTCGTCAGTATGTACACGGAACGATGGATCTTCTTTTGCCAAACGACCTAAAGCGATTGACATTCTTTCTTGGTCAGCTTTAGTCTTAGGTTCAACCGCTAGACTGATAACTGGATCTGGGAATTCCATACGCTCAAGAGTAATAACGTTGTTTTCATCACATAACGTATCACCAGTGGTCACATCTTTCATACCAACCAAAGCTGCGATGTCACCAGTACGGATTTCTGCAAGCTCTTCTTGAGAGTTTGCCATCATCTGTACGATACGACCAACACGCTCACGCTTCATTTTAACTGGGTTATAAACACTGCTACCCTGAGTCATTACACCAGAATAAACACGGACGAAGGTTAAGTTACCAACGAACTTGTCGTTCATGATTTTGAACGCTAGTGCTGAGAACGGTGCCTCATCTGACGCTTCACGAGTGCCTTCAGTTTCATCTTTGTCATCAAGGATACCGCGAATAGCCGGTACATCCATTGGTGCTGGAAGATACTGAATAACAGCATCTAGCATCTTTTGTACACCCTTGTTTTTAAAGGCAGTACCACAAAGAAGCGGGATGATTTCGTTATCAATTGTCAACTGACGAATAGCGCCATGGATCTGCTCTACAGTCAATTCGCCGTTTTCTAGATACTCATTCATGAGATCTTCGTTTGCTTCAGCAGCGCTTTCTACAAGATATTCACGATACTCTTCCGCTTTTTCTTGTAATTCAGTTGGGATCTCACGCTCTTCATACTGCATACCTTGAGAAGCTTCATCCCAATAGATAGCTTTCATGGTAACTAGGTCAACAACGCCTTCGAAGTCATCTTCTTTCCCAATTGGGATAACCAATGGTACTGGCTTACCACCAAGACGGGTTTTGATCTGTTCGATAACACGATAGAAATCAGCACCAACGCGATCCATTTTGTTTACGAAAGCAAGACGTGGTACTTTGTATTTGTTCGCTTGACGCCATACAGTCTCAGACTGTGGCTGAACGCCGCCTACTGCACAGTAAACCATGCAAGCGCCATCAAGTACACGCATAGAACGTTCAACTTCGATCGTGAAGTCAACGTGACCTGGTGTGTCAATGATGTTGATGCGGTGTTCGTCAAACTGTTTTGCCATACCTGACCAAAAACAAGTGGTTGCCGCTGAGGTAATAGTAATACCGCGCTCTTGTTCTTGCTCCATCCAGTCCATGGTGGCTGCGCCATCATGTACTTCGCCAATTTTGTGGCTAACACCGGTATAAAATAAAACACGCTCAGTAGTGGTCGTCTTACCAGCATCAATATGCGCTGAGATACCAATATTGCGATAGCGTTTTAGGGGAGTTTTACGAGCCATAGTGTTTTCCTAGGAAAAGTCGTGTATATAATAATGTATTGTGTCTCTACCTCATACTCTATGACAAAGCGTTCAGCTTCGTAATATTACTTACTGATTATTGAGCCTAATATGGACAAAAAAAGAGCAAATACTAAGAATAGTGCGGTATCAAATTTGGGACGCTTTCTAATTAAAACAATACATTTTTAGAGAGGCATCTTGATAGATATCCGCCATCTCAGTTGCTAATAGATAAGTCCTACTCACAACTTTTTCAATGATGGCGGTAATCAATAGAATAAACAACAATGTAAGATCAATTGATATGAGTCAATAATCTCAGGCTACTATTAAACAGTGAGTATAAGAGTAGCTTAGAAACGGTAATGAGAGAATGCTTTGTTAGCATCTGCCATGCGATGAACTTCGTCACGCTTTTTCATAGCAGCGCCTTTACCTTCGGCAGCATCATTCAATTCGCCTGCTAAACGCAAAGCCATTGATTTTTCTGAACGCTTAGCAGCAGCTTCTGCCAACCAACGCATAGCCAAGGCAGTACGACGGGAGGGACGTACTTCCATTGGTACTTGGTAGGTTGCACCACCAACACGGCGAGCTTTTACTTCTACCATTGGGCGTACATTTTCAAGTACTTCTTCAAAGAAAGATACTGGATCTTCAACTTTGCGTTTTTCACTTACTGTTTCAAGTGCACCATAAACGATACGCTCAGCAGTAGATTTTTTACCATCACTCATTACATGGTTGATGAATTTTGCAACAGTTTGGCTACCAAACTTAGGATCCGGTAGGATCTCACGGGCAGCAACGACGCGACGTCTTGGCATAATAAATTTCCTTATCTTCAGGAGTGTCCAACATTCACAACTTTATATTTATCTATTAGACATAATAGAGAGTTGTCAGTTAGCCTTACTGCATGGTGGTATGTTTTAAGCATAAACAGCTGATATAACATTGTTGGTATATAAGTAGCTTTACTGCTAACACCGAACCCATGCACAGTTATTGGGTAGTACAAAAAAGCTTAGTTAATAACGTTTAGCTATTAAACTTTAGGCTTCTTAGCACCATACTTAGAACGACCTTGCTTACGGTCTTTTACGCCTGCGCAATCTAATGCACCACGAACGGTGTGATAACGTACACCTGGTAGATCTTTTACACGACCACCACGGATAAGAACAACACTGTGCTCTTGTAGGTTATGACCTTCGCCGCCGATGTAGCTTGATACTTCATAGCCTGAAGTCAAACGTACACGACATACTTTACGCATGGCTGAGTTAGGTTTTTTTGGTGTGGTAGTATATACACGAGTACATACACCGCGACGCTGTGGGCACGCTTCCAACGCAGGAACTTTTGACTTTTCCTTGATGGTTTTGCGACCTTTACGAATCAATTGGTTAGTTGTTGCCATAAGGCATCCTTCTCCCGTTTGGTATAAAACAAAAAAATGGGTTAATGCATCGTCCATCTGACAATAATGACAGACTTTAGAGCACCCATTTTTAGGACAGTGTATTATAAAGAGTTGTTGTTGCTAATTCAACCACTTATGAGTGATTGACCTTTACAACTTTTGATAGATATGCATTCCATCTACCTTTTCCTTACTGTACTTGCTCTGAGTAAACGATATATCAATAGAGATTCAGTAAATGGTAAGGTTATGAATGGTTTGAATACGGCAGTCAGCATTGTAACTAGAGTAGTTCACAAAGACTAAATGGCGACATTACCTTGTTTTTCAAGAGCTATAAGATAACATCGCCCATATTAAAGTAAATAAGTTTTAATGCTGTTGCGCGATTAAGAGATAAGGCCCAATAAATAGATGTGTCGTGTTTACTTCTTTTGCTTATCGGCAGTTTTATCTGTCTTACTTACTTTTTTGCTATCCGCTGCGTTAGCTGACTCATCCTTTTTTTTACTGTTTTTACTTTCACTACCCTTCTCGTCCGCTTTCTTATCTGTATCATCGGCACTTTTGTCTTCCGAGCTCTGGCTTTCAGCAGCCTTGTCTTCAGTATTTTGCTTTTCTTCTTTGCTAGAGAATTTACTGACTTCAGCTTCGCTCTTACTATCATCAGTAATAGCGCGGTTGGCAAGCTTTGCATCTGGTGCAAACGTCGCTTGCGCTACCCCAATGACCTCATCAATTAACTGGCTGTTATAACGTACACCTATCACAACTGCTGTAGCTGGTAGGAAACGGCGTATCCATGATAGATTGATTTGATCCAAATCAATGCCTACTTGGCTAGCAATACTGTCTATTTGTTGAGCATAAAAATTCACATTGTTGTTCTTCATGCCTAAGTTTTTAAGCTCATTGTGTAAACCACTGCTCTGGGCATTATCGAGCAAGCCTTTACCGATACCGATACCAGCGAGCAATGCTTGCTTTTCTTGCATTTTGCTCAAGTCGGCGTTCGCAAGTAGCTCATAAGCCATTTTCACACCTTGCTTACCAGTCAATGGCTTATTGTAGACGGCAGCTAGTTGATATACGGTACGTAGCGATACTAATAACAACCACAATGTATCAGCCAGTAGGCCTGGAAGTCCTGCCAAACCAGTCAAGCCACCGATGGCTGCCAAAGCACGGTTCTGATTGGCAATATCAGTGGCAAGTGCATAACGCTCTTCATCATCAAGATTGGCAATGTTGGCAAAACGATGTTGATTAGGCAAATCAATTTGGCTCCAATGAGCGGCCAATTTCGCCACTTGAGCAAATGCCCCATCGACCGTCGACTGGAAAAAGCTATTCGGTACCACTTTTTTGGCATATTTACCATAAGTCGCAAAACGAGTACCAAGTAATTGCTGAGTCGCTTTTAGTGTCTGTTCACGAAACAGATCTTGTTGATAGTCTTCATCGCCCAAATCGACCGCTTTATATTGACGCGGTTTGCTGGTTTTAGCGTTCATGGTATCAATCATCGCGCCCACGCGCTCTAAATTGTTGCGTGTGAAAGAGCCAACGGTACTGATACCTTTAGATAAAGAAGTCTGCTTTGCCATCGTGTTGTCCTTAATATGATGATTATTTTTACTTTATTATTTAATAATGAGTTTATGGAAACGATAAGTGTGCCATTCTAGCGAATCATTGCGGTCAATGTCAGTGCGAACAATGTTATTGCCCTCACCAATTTTGTATCTAAAAGTATAACTTACTTTATGGCTTTCACCATTGATGAATTACTTTTTTCAATTTACTTAGCGCAAAACTACACTTGCTTTAAGGATATAATGATACTGGCAAGATGAATAACTGGCTGACACTCTCTGTCATTAGTTACTTTTTCAAAAGCGTGCGATAGTAGCTGCTATTTTGTCATTATTTTGCACTTGCGCAAAGATTTTGTATGCTTGATACGTTATCATACGCCATCAGCTATAGCCTGATTGCAACGTCATTTGTATGAAGCCATCGTCAATGCCATGTTTTATGATGACAGCAGTCAAAGTTATACGCAGTTAAAGCTATGAAAGAAACATTTAACACTCAAGCGGCCTCTTTTAACATCTTATATAAGAG
This sequence comes from Psychrobacter alimentarius, assembly GCF_001606025.1. NCBI lineage: Bacteria > Pseudomonadati > Pseudomonadota > Gammaproteobacteria > Moraxellales > Moraxellaceae > Psychrobacter > Psychrobacter alimentarius. The sequence continues at coordinate 2,962,467 of NZ_CP014945.1, forward strand.
AGGCGCATTTGTGGTATTAAATGAAAAGTAGATCTTTAAAAACGATTATCAATAGTGATGAAGAAAATCATTACTCATAAGGAATAAAATATGCGCCGCGTTGTTATTACTGGGGCAGGGATTGTCTCTTGTATCGGACATGATTTGGCCACTGTTACTGCTGCTCTGAAACAAGGACAGTCTGGCATTACTTTCAATCCATCTTATGCTGAGCATGAGTTTAAATCACACGTTAGCGGTAGTATCGATCAATCGATGCTTGATACAAGCGGTATTGATCGTAAATTAAAACGGTTTTTTAGTGATGCCAGTCTCTATGCTTATGTCAGCGCCTTGAACGCGATTGAGCATTCAGGTTTATCGCTTGAGACTATTAATAGTAACCCACGTGTGGGTTTGGTAGCGAGCTCGGGCGGTGCATCGACAGAAAATATCGTTAATGCTGTGGATGCCATGCGCGAAAAAGGCCTTCGCGGTGTCGGCGCCATGGCTGTGCCAAAAACAATGGGCAGCTCGGTATCAGCAGCACTGGCAACTGGTTTAAAAATCCAAGGGGTTTCTTACTCTCTCGCTTCTGCTTGCGCAACATCGACCCATTGTATCGGTCATGCTGCTGAGCTTATTCAGCTAGGCAAAGCCGATGTGGTGCTGGCGGGCGGTAGTGAGTCTGAGCATTGGACGCAGTCTTGCATGTTTGATGCCATGGGTGCGGTAAGCACTCAATATAATGACACGCCAACGCTCGCATCAAGAGCTTATGACAAAGATCGTGATGGTTTTGTGATTGCTGCTGGCGGTGCCATGGTTGTTGTAGAGAGTCTTGAACATGCTCAAGCTCGCGGTGCCAACATTTTGGCCGAAATCGTTGGTTATGGTGCTAGCTCTGATGGTGCAGAAATGGTTGCCCCAAGTGGTGAAGGCGCGGTTCGTTGTATGCAGCAAGCGTTAGCTGAAGCAGGGTTAGAGAGCGTTGACTATATCAATAGTCATGGCACCAGTACCCCTCTTGGTGATATCACTGAGCTTAAAGCGATTGCCAAAGTGTTTGGAGACGATGCTAGTAAAGTGCCTCCTATCAGCTCAACCAAATCGATGACTGGTCACAGCTTGGGTGCGGTTGGTGCGCAAGAATTGATCTATTGCTTATTGATGCTACAAGAAGGCTTTATTGCCCCGAGTATCAACGTTGAACAATTGGATCCTGCAGCAGAAGGCTTTGATATTGTTACTCAAATGCGTGAAACCAATCTTGAAACACTAATGAGTAATAGCTTTGGCTTTGGCGGCACCAATGCAACCTTGATCATTAAAAAGTTTGATGCTTAAAAGATGCCTGTAGAAAATCACAATACCACTGAGCAGACAGATTCTGCCCCATCGCCAGCTACCATTCGTAGCTGGCGTTTTGGTGATCTGTCTGCTGCTGAACTGATACCGCAATTACAAAAGCATTTGTTGGCACAAAATAACGAGGCACTTTGGCAACTGGTTTGGCTAGACAATGATGGTCAGCCAGTCATTGGGTTGTTACCGAAAACAAGCTGGGTGGTCACCCCCAATTTTGAAACCCTATCTGATCAGTTGTCTGTCACTTATCAAGTGACGAAACATTGCCGCGATGTTTGTATCAATATTGATGATAGCGCTGCGATCAAAACTACGCAAATGAGTTATGCTAAGTGGCAGGATGAATTGATTGCCTACAGTCAAACCTATGAGAGCCTTAGCACTGATATAAAACAATCAGTTACCGTCAATCGAAAGCCAAATTATCATCATGGTCTGATAGGTTTTATTGGTTATGACATTGCCGCTTATGCATTAAGCCGAGTTGCTGCTATTCAACTGGCCGCGCAACCTTCTGCGGTATTGGGACACTATGATATTTATCTAATGCCAGCCGCACAAGATGTCACATCGGCTTGGACATTAACTGTCCATCAAACGGACGATACTTCTGATATAAGTGATGAGCGTCAGCATAAAAATACGCTTATGACAGCCCTTACCTCTTATTTGGACGCTTTTGATAAAACATTGTCTGACTCCAATAATTATATGGATCAAGCAACGCCTAAAACAGCCTTACAGCCTGTGCCTTTGGTCTTAAAGGCACAATGGGATAAACCCGATTATCAAATGGCGTTTGACCAAACCCAAAACTATCTACAACAAGGCGATTGCTACCAAATCAATCTTACTCAAGCATGGCAAGGCAGCCTTACCTATCAGGGTAATTCTGGCAAATCTCTATCAAGTCTTATGGACCACTTACCCAATCTCCAACGGAATACTCACGCACCGTTTGCTGGATATTTAAACGTTCAGTACGGTTATCAAACGTATGCCGACCCCAACCATCTTAAACAAGCAGCCAACGTTATTGAGCAAAAAAACACTTTTGAATTATTGAGCTGTTCGCCAGAGTTATTTTTTACTTTTATCAAAGACCGCAAAACGGGCAAACATCATATACGCACCAAGCCTATCAAAGGGACAATGCCTCGAGGCATCACCCCTGAACAAGACAATGCTTATAAACAGCAACTGATCAATAGTGAAAAAGACCGTGCTGAAAATGTCATGATTGTTGACTTGCTGCGCAATGATTTGGGCAAATATGCCAAAATCGGTAGCGTAAAAGTACCACAACTATTTGCCATTGAAAGCTTTAGCAATGTCCATCATATGGTCAGTACCATCACCGCTGAACTTAAAGCGGACACTCATCCATTGGCAGTATTATTTGGCAGTCTGCCTGCAGGCTCCATCACGGGCACACCCAAAAAACGGTCGGTTGAAATTATCTCTGAGCTAGAGGCTGCTCCGCGCGGCGCTTACTGCGGCACTATGGGTTATATGAATTTTGATGGTAGTGGTCAATGGAATGTCTTGATTCGTACCATTCAAGCCAATCATCCATTCGCTAATGGCATAGAGCAACAAGGACATGTTAGTTTGTGGGCAGGTGGTGGTATTACGGTTGCTTCTGATTGTGAGGCGGAGTATCAAGAGTGCTTGGATAAAGTGGGCAACTTGCTGTCAGTACTCGCTCAAAAATAAAGCCTGCACAATTAATATTGGCAGGCTCTACAACTGGTACTCATCAACATCACGTACGTTTGGGCTATTAATTATCAGACCAAATATTAAATAGTAGCGATCTCAGCATCCGCTTCTAATGCTTTTAAAGCAGTGATCAAACGCTGGTTTTGCTCGGCCGTACCAACCGTAATACGCAAATATTCATTGATACGTGGCTTATTGAAATGACGGACAATAATGCCCTGCTCACGTAAAGCACTAGCCACTGCACTCGCATTGCCACCTTTAGGACGAGCAAAAACAAAATTGGCATGGGATGGCAGCACGTTATAATCTAATGCCGTCAACTCAGCCGTTAGCGACTGGCGCAAATCGATGACTTGCTCACGCATTTGTGCAAAATAGTCGGCATCCAAGACACTGGCGGTAGCACCAGCTTGTGCCAATTTATCTAAAGGAAAACTGTTAAAGCTATTTTTCATGCGCGTCAATGCTTCGATTAATGAGGCATTACCAAAGGCCATGCCTACACGTAAGCCTGCAAGTGACCGTGACTTTGAAAAAGTTTGGGTGACAAGAATATTGTCATACTCATTAATAAGACTCACAGCTGATACCTGAGCGTCGACATCACCTTCTTTTATCTGAGCAAAATCAATATAAGCCTCATCAATCACGATTACGGCATTTGTGTGTTCGCTAGCAAGCTTGCGAATATCGGCGAGCGATAACAGTAGACCCGTGGGTGCATTGGGATTAGCGATGATAATGCCACTGCACGGCTGGCGATACGCATCTGGGTCAATACTGAAATCTTCTTCCAAGGCAATTTGCACCAAATCCACACCAAAAGTCTGTGCATACACAGGATAAAAGCTATAGCTGATATCAGGTGCCAATATAGGTCGCTCTTTTAAGAAAAAGCTTGCAAACACTAATGCCAAGACTTCGTCAGAGCCATTGCCGACGAATACTTGATTGGTATCAAGATGGTATGTTTCTGCCAAGGCGCTACGTAAATCATCAGACTCTGGCGCTGGATATAAACGCAAGTCGCTTGCTTGCTGCTCCAAAACTTTGGCGATTGCCTCCCCTACTTTTGGTGAAGGCGGAAACGGGTTTTCATTGGTGTTTAATTTGCATAAATTGTCATGTTGCGGCTGCTCACCTGGAACATAAGGTGACAAGTTACGTGCTTTAGATGACCAAAGTCTGGTGTCTATCTTTAACTCACTCATAAGTTATCCTACTATTCGCCACAAAAACCATTAAATATCAAAAGTAATTTTTAACATGCTTAGCTTATATTATTAAGAACGATAACGCGCCGAGCGAGCATGGGCTTCCAAATCTTCGCGCTGGGCTAAAATATCTGCTGTCTTCGCTAACGGCTTACTACCCGCTTCACTACAATAAATAAGAGAAGATTTTTTCTGAAAATCATAAACCCCTAAAGGAGAAGAAAAACGCGCGGTACCTGATGTGGGTAACACATGGTTCGGCCCTGCGCAGTAATCGCCAATCGCTTCTGGCGTGTGACGACCCATAAAGATAGCGCCTGCATGGCGGATATCATGAAGTAGCGCATCCGGTTCGTCCACAGACAATTCCAAGTGCTCAGGCGCAACGCGATTAATCACTGCCATGCCCTCTGCCCGATCTTTGACCAAAATAAGTGCGCCACGGTTTTGTAAAGAGTCACGGGCGATATCTGCTTTTGGCAATTCAGCCAACGCTTTTTCTATCTCAGTTGCAACTGCTTTTAATTGCGCTTCGCTAGTGGTGACAAAGATGGCTTGTGCAATACGGTCATGTTCAGCCTGTGACAATAAATCCATGGCCAGCCAATCAGCGCGATCTTGCGTTTCGCCCTCTGCATAAACCAATACCTCAGACGGCCCTGCAATCATATCGATACCGACTTGACCGAACACAGCACGTTTGGCTGCCGCCACATACTTGTTGCCAGGCCCTGTAATTTTGTCCACGGCTGGAATCGTCTCTGTCCCATAAGCTAATGCGGCAACGGCTTGGGCACCGCCAATGGTGAAGACGCGATCAACTTGCGCTAAATGAGCGGCTGCTAATACCAAGGGATTTAAAATGCCTTTAGGCGCGGGTACCACCATGATAACCTCGCTGACGCCAGCAACCTTAGCAGGAATAGCATTCATAAGCACTGATGACGGATAAGACGCTAGACCACCCGGTACATAAATACCGACGCGATCAAGCGGCGTGACTTTTTGACCCAATCGATTGCCCAGTTCATCCTCATACTGCCAAGTTTCTTGTACTTGACGTTCATGAAAGGTCTGTACCCTCGTGGCCGCCGTCGTCAGTGCCGTTTTGACTTCATCATCAAGGTTGGCAAAGGCGTCGGCAAGTGACTCTTTGGACAGCTCCAACTCTTGTATGGTGGTTGCTGGATGCTGATCGAACTGCTGAGTCAATGCCAATAATACGCTGTCTCCATCATGACGTACTTGCGCAATGATATCATCAACCGTCTTTAATAAATTGGCATCATTGACCGTTTCAAAAGCAAGCAGCTGTGTCAATTGACTGTCGAAATCGGCGTCTTGAGTACTGAGTTGGCGCATGACTAAATCCTGTGTTTGAGCCTATTATATGACTATAAAAAATGAAATTTCAGGAAAAAATAGAAAGTAATAAGGGCGATTTACCCATGTATTTATTATGATCTGACTCTGATTATACTGAGCTTTTATTTTCAGGCAAGTAAATACAACAAAACCAGTTTAGCACGCTATGTCTACCATAGAACGCCAAACTGGTTTAAAAATTTGTATAACAACGCTTTGTATTATCAATGGTTACCACTGACTCATGAAGCGTTAGCAATACTGTTTTTAAAGCTATCTAAAATTGGTTCAAGTAACGCAAATTTACGCTTATAACTGACTTGATTGACGATCAGGCGTGAAGAGACATCGCAGATATGGTCTCGTGCTTCAAGACCGTTCGCGCGCAACGTATTGCCAGTGTCAACCACATCGACAATTAAATCACCTAATCCAACTAATGGCGCAAGTTCCATAGAGCCATAAAGCTTAATCACGTCCACTTGCTGACCTTGGCTCGCAAAATACGCGCGCGCCACATTGACGTATTTGGTGGCAATACGCAAACGACGATTGGGCAATGGCGCATCTTTGACACCAGCGGTCATCAGCTTACATTGAGCAATCTGCAAATCTAATAACTCATAAACATGATTGGCACCATGCTCTAGCAATACATCTTTACCTGCCACACCAAAATCAGCCGCCCCATGCTCTACATAAGTGGGTACATCACTTGCACGTAAAATCAATACACGCACATTGGGATTGGAGGTCGGAAAGATAAGTTTGCGCGAGGCCTCAGGGTCTTCTAGCAAATCAACGCCAGCCGCACGTAGCAGTGGCATCGTCTCTTCTAAAATACGGCCCTTAGATAAGGCCAACGTTAACCCAGAAAACGTATCATTTACTTCGTTTAATAAACCACTGGCAGGTATTGGTTTTGTTGCTTCAGTCATAATGGCATCATGTCCATATATAGTGATTGTCCCCGCTGACCGAGGACTGCTAATTTTTTAATGATAAAAACATATAGTGGCAATAAATATCAAATGCCTAATCGATTTATAAATATTAATCGTTAGTGTTGATACGTTTGATGTTCACACCAAGACCACGTAATTTATTTTCAACATCTTCATAACCACGATCAATGTGATAGATACGGTCAATTAAGCTATCACCTTCAGCCGTCGCTGCTGCCATGACCAATGACATCGATGCACGCAAATCGGTTGCCATAACAGGTGCTGCGGTAAAGTTCTCAACCCCTCTGATCACTGCCGTATGACCATCAACTTGGATAGACGCACCCAAACGGTTAAGCTCTGGAACATGCATATAGCGATTTTCAAAGATATTTTCGATAATCGTACTAGTGCCATCAGCCAAGCAGCAAATCGCCATCAGCTGCGCTTGCATATCCGTTGGAAAACCTGGATGCGGGCGAGTACGGATATCAACAGGTTTTGGACGTCCTGTCATCTGCGCACGAATCCAATCATCACCTGTCGTAATCACAGCACCCATGGCTTCAAACTTCTCAAGTACTGGATGCAATAAAGACGCTGTGGTCTTTTTGGTCAATACATCACCGCGAGTCATCAACGCGCCAGCAAGGTAAGACCCAGTTTCGATACGATCTGGCACCACTGAATACTCACAACCATGAAGACGCTCAACCCCTTCGATAGTCATGGTAGCGGTACCAATACCACTTATTTTGGCACCCATCGCAACCAGCATATTGGCCAAATCAACCACTTCTGGCTCAAGGGCACAGTTACCTAACACTGTCGTACCTTTGGCAAGGGTAGCCGCCATGATTACGTTTTCAGTACCACCAACCGTCACCATATCAAATGAGAAATGACAGCCGATTAGTTTGCCGCCTTTTGGCGCTTGCGCTTTGACGTAACCGTTCTCGACACTAATTTCAGCGCCCATCGCCTCAAACGCTTTTAAATGTTGATCGACAGGACGTGAACCAATTGCACAGCCACCTGGTAGTGACACTTCTGCTTCACCAAAACGTGCCAGCAATGGTCCTAACACTAAAATCGAGGCACGCATGGTCTTAACTAAGTCGTATGGCGCATAGAAATTATCGATATTTTTGGTATCACAAGTGACCGTATCGCCCTGCTTTTGGATGTTAATACCCATACCACCAATCAATTCAATCAATGTTCGCACATCTTGCAGCGATGGTACATTATGTAACGTCGTTGGGGTCTCAGCCAATATCATGGCTGCAAGCAATGGCAATGCAGCATTTTTGGCGCCTGAAATAGTAACTTCCCCTGCGATACGACTACTACCAGTGATTAAAAATTGATCCATAGAAATGACAACCTAGCGATGAGTATAACAATAATGAAAAACAAACCCTTTATGACCAACTACTTAGATAGCTGATCTAAAAAGTTTGAAACGATAAGTGGCGATTTAGCCTTTTGATTGAACATCCCACTCTGCAGGGGTTAATGCTTGGATATTGAGTGCGTGAATATCGCCACTCGCAATTTTGTCGTTGACCAACGCATAAACCGCTTGCTGACGCTGTACGGTACGTTTGCCTTCAAAACTGGCATCAACGACGCGTACATCAAACTTATTACCTTGGTTGGCAGCCTGAATAAAAGCGTCTGGGAAATGAATCTGTAAAAATGCAATCAGATCGTCAGCGTTCATGCTCATAGAATATTCTGCCTTAAATTAGAATAGAGTATAGATTTAAAATAGTCGCCATTATAACAAGAGTTTGCATATCTTACAGTACTGTCTTGTGCAGCGATATAGGTAGTAACAGTCGCGTGTAAGGCCAGCAAAATTTCCGTTACTGATATTTAGGTAAGCCACTTAATAGGAATTGACTATTACAGCCTCTTATCCAAATACGCTAACACCTGCGCTCGCACATCATTAACCCAGCGTAATGGCGGCGCCATCGCACCGATACTGGTGGCATGACTTGCTCCTTTGATTACGCCATTATCGACTGTGACGCCAGCTGCTTTTAGTGCTTCCGTCATTTTAATGGCATTGGTATCATAAACAACTTTGTCTTTTTCAGCCGTTAGCAACAAATACGGTGGCTGCTTACCTTTAATTTGACGATCTGGCATTACCTGATCTGGTGTTGCGTTAGGGCCAAAGGCGGTTGCACTATCAAATTTACGGAAGTCATAACTATAAGGGCCAGCAATGCCAATCACAGCGCTAATATCTGTGGGCTTCATGCCGTATGGTGCTAAAAAATCCTCATTGGCAATGGCGGCGACAGCATTGAAGGCGCCTGCTGAATGCCCTATTACTGCCAACCGATCAGGATCTGCGTAAAAGCTATTGGCATTGTTATGGCTCCATGCAATTGCTTGAGCGGTGTCTTTCACATAATCAGGGTACACATGGCTAGGCGCTTTACGGTAATTGATGACAGCCGTAACATAACCTGCTTGCGCCAAACTCTGTCCAACAAAAGCATATTCTTCTTTGCTACCATTTTCCCACGAGCCACCATGGACGAAAACCACCATTGGATAAGTCTGAGTAATGGCACTTTCCGCTTTCATTGCTTGCACCAACGGTTTCGGATAATAGATATCCAAATCCTGTAAGGGTTCATCACCATACAAGATGTCTTTACTTACCCCAACACCACCATTGGTCGTGATACCGTTGACAACAGCAAGTGCCGATAAAGCTTGGGCTTGTTGCGTTGCTAAAACAACGCCGCCTATCGCGAACGCCGCTGTAATACCAGCCTTTGTGATTGTACGTGTTTTAATCTTCGATGTAATTTCATTTACGCCATTCATAACCAGTGTTTCCATTATATGTATGTAACTAATGATTGGCAGAGCGATGGTCACGTATTATTTTGTTCTATTTGATTTGAACCATGTCATCTACTTTTACCATACGTATTTTACGTTCTGACTGACGTTTTATCGTGTTTTTACTGTTATCCGTGTTTAGTGTTATTGTCAGTAAAAGATTGATAATACTGATTAAAAAACCTCTCAAAAACAATATTGCTCTAGATCTGATAACAAACAACAGGGTAACAAATGAGGTGGCAATAAATCAAAAAACCGTCATGGCCGATTTTGACATCATGACAGTTTTGTATCAATGACCCATTTTCGCCAGTGACTGGATTTTATTGATTCTGATAAAGGTCGATATATTCGCTTGATGACGACTGATCGACTCTCGCCCCTTCCTCTGTAACAATGATTGGCGTTGCAGTGCTTGCAGTGCTCGTGGTTTCTGGCACGGCACTATTATCCACATTCGATACAGCCGATCTTTCTGCCACTGGCGCAGGATTGGCCAAATTGTCTTCATACATAATATCGTCTTCGCTTATCTTGACTCCTCTATCATCCACGACCGTTGTCAATAGTACCAACTCCGTTACACCAACCGTGCTATTGGCAATATCAATCAAGTGACTTTGCTGAGTGGGTGTCACACGCCCCATAATATAAACCACACCAGCGTTGGTTACCGCTTTAACTTGGGAGGCTTTCACACCATCACTGGAGGCCACTTTTGCCATTAATTTTGAGGTAATATAACCATCGTGGACTGTTGAGCTGTAACCTTTTGAGGCACTAACGTCCAACTCATTATAAACACGGCGTACATCTGGCATAGAGCTGACGACTTTTTCTACTTCTTCTTTGATCGCCTGAGTGGGTACTTCACCTGTTAATAATACCTCACTATTGAAGCTATCAATGCCCATGCGACTGGTTTGCTGTAGATCTTCTTTTAGACCGTACACGTTGATTTTGACCGTATGTTCGATACTACGATCTAGCAGACGCTGCGGTATGGTACGCTCCGTCATCGGTACACCATACGTACCTTCAGTACTGTTGGTTAGATAGTTGGTAGTACAGCCAGTACTAATCACAGTAGCCACTAGCATAACGCCTATCGCAGTACGACGTGATGAACCAAAAATAGCAGGGCGCAAATGCATCCGTCTCATGATTTACCTCTTAGAGCAGGGTTGTGAGAATTGTAGAGAATCAATTAAGCGAGTAAGAATTCACTTATCGCGTTAACTCAGCTACTTTACTGAATTTTTATTCATGGCGGTTAGGTTTTTAGTAACGGTGACTGACGGTCAGGCCGATTTTATCTTTTAAAAAAAGTGATAGTATTCCCCTATCACCATGCGCTTGCGACAAAAGCCCCTTGCAACCACTCAGGTTGATTGTCCACCAATTGTCCTTTGGACGACATTTTAGTTGACGTATTATAAGCAATTACATCAAACCGGCAGTCATACTGCGCATACTCGGGATGCTGCTGCAAAAAATATTTGGCCGTTTTAATCACTTTGCGCTGTTTGCTGGCAGTGATACTGAGCGCGGCATCACCAAAACCTGAACGTTTACGCTGGCGCACTTCAATGAATACCACTGTGGGCCATGCTGGGCCTGTCTCAAGCATCACCAAGTCTAATTCGCCCACTTTTGGCTGTTGCCAATTTTGGGCAATCAAGCACAGTCCTTGCGCCTGCAAAAACGCACACGCCTGCTGTTCAAACTGGCCACCTTGACGTTGTTTTGGTGACGTTAAAATCAAGGTGCTACAGGAGGGCTTGTGGTTTGCCATAATGGTTGTGGGTCTAATCAACATTTCAGAATTATCATAGCACAACATGCTAAACTAACCACTTTTGCGCCATCTGTATCTACTTACGTTAGCCATGACTATTGTATTATTTGCTCATTCATTATTTTATTGAGACAAAAAACCCATGCTAACCATAGATTTAACGGTGCCTACTATTTTTAATATTTTTTAATCATTCGAGGTTTTCATGTCTACCCCTACTGCGATGCCAGCTTGTCTCTATATTGTTGCCACGCCGATTGGTAATCTTACTGACATGACACCGCATGCAATCGATATTTTAAAACAAGTGGCTATTATTGCCTGCGAAGACACCCGCACTTCAGGCAAGCTCTTGTCACATTTTGGTATTGATACCCGAGGCAGTAAAGCGGACGATACCGAGTCAGTGAGTCCTGATGCCGATGCTGATACTGGCGTAAAACAAAAAGGACATCACAAGCTTTGGGCCTATCATGAACACAATAGCGCCATTCAAACCCCTAAAATTATTGAGATGATCCAGCAAGGTCACTCAGTTGCTTTGATCAGCGATGCAGGCACGCCTTTGGTGAGCGATCCAGGGTATCAACTGGTACAAGCAGCGCACGCGGCAAAGGTGATGGTATCACCGATTGTTGGTGCTTCTGCTGCCATTGCCGCATTGTCAGTGGCAGGGCTGCCGTCTGACCGTTTTAGCTTCATTGGTTTTTTACCTGCAAAAACACATGGTCGCCAAAAGCAGCTTAATGCGTTGCAGACCCGTACCGAAACCTTGATATTTTATGAAGCACCGCACCGTATCATTGCCAGTTTGGAAGACATGAAAGCTGTATTTGGTGCAGATCGTGAGGTGACTTTTTGCCGTGAGTTGACTAAGACGTTCGAAACGGTTCGTAAAAGCACACTTGGCGACTTGGTTGAGTTTGTAAAAGCTGATGACAATCAGCAGCGCGGTGAAATCGTGGTGGTAGTGGCTGGCATGAATGTCGCGCAAGATACCGATGATATCAGTGTTCATGATAAGTTATTAGAGCGTCTGTTAGAAGACTTGTCGGTTAAAAAGGCGGCGGCATTGGCAGCTGACATCACAGGTGTCAAAAAAAATGCCCTGTATCAGCGTCTGCTTGAAATCCAAGCTTAGTACGGTGATGCACCACACTGCTCACAATAAAATGTAAAAAATGGGATATATAAATTCATTGAAAAGGGGTAAGCAATGTACGATGTAATGGCAATAGGTAATGCTTTGGTTGACCACGAATACTTGGTGTCGGATGCGGCATTAGAAGAGATTGATTTAACAAAGGGCAATATGACGCTGGCAGGTTTTGAAGAACAGCAGCAATTGCTTGCTTACTTCAAACTTTCTGAGATTGATCCATCAAAACAAGCAGGTGGCGGTTCAGCTGCCAATACCATGTATGCTTTTGCCAGCCTTGGTGGTAAACCTTTTTATGCTTGCCGTGTCGGTGATGACGACCAGGGCGCGTTTTACCTCAGAGACTTACATGAAGCTGGCGTTGCCACCTCAGATAAGTCTATTCATGACGGCGGTGTGACGGGCTCTTGTGTGGTCGCAGTGACCGAAGATGGTGAGCGTACCATGCAAACCTACCTTGGCACGTCAAGCGATATCACAGCTGACAATGTGGATTTTGATGCGCTGACACAAGCAGACTGGTTATATATAGAAGGCTATCTGGCCATGTCTGAAAGCATCCAACCTGCAATGACACAATTACGTCAACAAGCAGGCATTCATGGCGCAAAGATCGCTGTGAGCTTTGCAGATCCTGCTGTGGTAAAGTTTGCCAAAGACGGTTTGCTCAATATACTCGGCAACAAAGTAGCGGTGATATTTTGTAATAGCGAAGAAGCCAGATTATTCACGGATAAAAAGCAACTTAAAGCGGCGGCACGCGCCCTACTTGACTATTGCCAAACAGCGGTGGTGACCGATGGTGCCAATGGTGCCATCATCGCCCATAAGCCTGATACTGAGTCAGATATCGAAGTCTATGAGGTTGCGACTCCTGTGGTGGCCAATGTGATTGATACCAATGGCGCGGGTGACAATTATGCGGGCACATTCTTGTATGCACTGTCTCAACACTATACCTTGCCAGAATGCGGACGCCTTGCCAGCGAAGTATCCGCACAAATCATTCAGCAATTTGGGCCACGCTTAGCCTCACAAGATTATAAAGACATTGCTCAACGCGTGCTTTCTGCTTAAAATCGAGACACGTGTTTCTCGTCCTAAATAAAAAGCCCATATCAAATCGAGGTGGGCTTTTTATTGGTGAATTAGAATGACTTAAATAAACTGGCTAAATCCGTATATTTTCGTATTAAGTGGTAGACAATGCTTGCTCAAGATCGGCTTTGATGTCATCTATGTGCTCGATACCAATTGACAGTCGTACCATGTCTTCAGTCACGCCTGCCTGCTCTAGTTCCTGTCCATTCAGCTGACGATGCGTGGTCGTCGCTGGATGACAAGCTAGAGATTTGGCATCACCGATATTCACCAAACGAGTAATCAGCTGCAAAGCATCAATAAAGCGCGCACCAGCTTCCAGACCGCCTTTTACCCCAAAGGTTAAAATAGCAGAAGGCGTGCCTTTCATATATTTTTTGGCAAGCGCATGTTCAGGATGGTCAGACAAACCTGCATATTTCACCCAAGCAACTTTGTCATGGTCGCGCAAATACTCTGCGACGGCTTGCGCGTTTTGTACATGACGCTCCATACGTAGGCTCAGCGTCTGCATGCCTTGCAAAATACTAAAAGCATTTAATGGACTCAGCGCCGCACCTGTATTACGCAATGGTGCCACACGTGCGCGGGCGATAAAGGCAGGTGCACCCACATCTTTGACAAAATTTACCCCATGATAGCTGGCATCTGGCGTGTTCAATAGCGGGAAACGCTCTGGATAATCGCCCCAAGCAAACGTACCACTATCGACAATCGCACCACCAATCGACGTACCCGTGCCGCTCATATATTTAGTCAACGAGTGCACCACAATATCCGCCCCGAACTCAAACGGACGGCATAGCGCAGGCGTCGCCACCGTATTGTCAATGACCACAGGGACACCGTACTCATGAGCGATATGACTAAGTGCTTGAATATCAACAATGTTACCTAATGGATTGCCAATACTCTCTGCAAACACCATTTTGGTTTTGTCATCGATTAAATCACGAATGGCTTCTGGGTTTTTGTGATCAAAAAAGCGCACCTCGATGCCTTGGCGCGGCAATGCATGCGCAAATAAGTTGTAAGTACCACCATATAATGTTGATACGGCAACGATATTATCGCCTGCTTCACAAATGGTCTGGATCGCGTAAGTGATGGCAGCCATACCTGAAGCCACTGCAAGCGCGCCGATACCGCCTTCAAGTGCCGCAACCCGCTCCTCTAACACAGCATTGGTCGGGTTCATGATACGAGTATAGATATTGCCCGCAACTTTTAAATCAAATAAGTCAGCGCCGTGCTGAGTATTATCAAACGCATACGAGCTGGTATGATAAATAGGTACGGCCACCGCTTTGGTCGTTGGCTCCACACTATAACCGGCGTGAATCGCTAGAGTTTCGAGACGCTGCGTTTGCTCTAAGTTTTGGGTTGATTGCTCAGCTGCTTGTTCATCACTCATCGTACATTCCTTTGTATTGATCAATCATTATTAGTGAATAGCATATGATTTAAAAATATCTTCAAGACACTGTCTGCCAAATCATAGCAATAAAAAAAGCTGAGTTCATCATAACTCAGCTTCTTTATTAAAAGAACAGCAAAATATTCATCTCTTAATGACGAATACTCATAAGCGTTTGTATATCAGCCACTTTGCTTTTATTTGTAATAAGCATTTTCTGTACGCGTGTGATCGGTGTCATCAATCACTTGCGTCAACTCTGGTATTTGCTGTTTTAGCTGCACTTCAACGCCTTGGCGCAATGTCATATCCACGGCTGAACACCCTTGGCAACCACCACCAAATTTCAACACAGCAGTCAGACCAATGCCTTCTTCGTCAATCAACTCAAGCAACTGTACGTCGCCACCATGCGCGGCTAAGCCAGGATTGATCTCTGACTGCAAGACGTAGTTGATACGCTCTTCGATGCTGGCATCAGCACCGACTTTAGGTACTTTAGAGTTTGGTGCACGGAAGGTCAGCTGACCACCGAAACGGTCTTTATTATAATCGATCACGGCATCTTCTAAGTAAGGAACTGAAGCCGCCTCAATAAAAGCAGAAAAATTCTCATAACTGAATTTTAAATCAGCACTGTCTTCTTCACCTGGCTGGTTATAAGCCATGCAGCATTCTGCGCGCGGCGTACCAGGATGCTCAACGAAAATACGCACACCAATACCATCAGTATCTTGCTTAGACAATAGATCTGCCAAATACCCTTGAGCAGATTCGGTGATCGTAATATTGCTTTTTGCTTCAACTTGCTCGGTATCTAGTGCTGACTCATAGTCGGTAGACTGGTCTAATTGGCTATCAGCTTGGGTTTGCTCACTCATAATATGTCCTACGCGTTATGACACAAGCGCTATTTTTATCATGGCTACTGTGTCGTGAAAGGGATTATGTCTTTAATTTGGATTGCTAAAATCTGTGTGGATTGTCAATGAACATGGTCTATCGTGTTAGGGCGTTGACTGTTGTTTTTACAACATTTTGATAAGTTTATAATCACTATTATACCGCACTTACGCGACAATTCCGACCACGCTACTGCGAATTAAACTGTGACCATCATTAATAGTCACTATTGGTTTTTTTAATGGTGATATAAAAAAACAATAACGAGACGCAAAACGCTTTAATTACTCACACAGTGTTTACTACTGCTTATATTAAGACTGTCAGATAAATTATCAAGGATAAGGTAATGCTACATCTCTTAAAACTAAACTCACATAATATAACTGAGTTATATGGCTCAGTTGCTTAGACTAAATTCGACAAAATGATAAATTCAAAAGAATAAATTTAAAAGAATAAATTTAAAAGGATATTTTATGAAGTTATATATCATGCCAGGCGCTTGTTCAATGGTTCCACACGTCGCTCTTGAGTGGGCACAAGCAGAGTATGAACTAGAAATACTAGATCACGATTCTGTAAAATCAGAAGAATATCTGCGTATTAACCCGCAGGGTTCAGTACCTGCAATCGTAGATGGTGATACCGTAGTCACGCAGAATATCGCCGTACAAACCTATATTGATGCTAAATATCCTGACGCTAACATATTCGGTGCTACTAGCTCGCCCGCTCAACGTGCCGAGATCATGCACTGGTTAGCCTTTATCAATTCAGATGTCCATAAAAGCTTTGGACCACTGTTCGGCCCTGATGGTTTCGTAAAAGATACAGCTGCGCAAGCAGAATTAAAAGACAATGCGAAGAAAAAAATCGTTGGCCTGCTTGAGTATCCTAATGAAAGGCTTGGCACACAGGACTATCTGACAGGCACTAAGACCACAGCAGATATCTATTTATATGTCATACTGACATGGGCGAAAAAAATGGAACTTGACCTCTCTAGCTACAAGAACTTCAATGCCTTTATAAGTCGTATTGAGTCTGACGCTGGTGTGACTGAAGTGATACGCCAAGAAGGTATTAGCAAAATTGAGTCGCTTTAGCATTTAGTTGTCAGACCTATACTATTTTTATGAACTTTATCTTAAAGCCTCTCTAATGATTTGGAGTGGCTTTTATTGTATTTAAAACACGTGCCAATAATCAGTACTCATAGAACATCTTTGCACTTGTCAGAAAGTCATGAGCTATGTCAGTATTGGCACTATTAAAAAATTGTGTTTAACCCATAAAACATAAGCAGTAGGAAACTGGTATATATGAGCGCATCATCAGAGCAACATCCAGATAAGCACCACTCAGATAAACAAGAGCATAAACGCTATCGTTATTTGGTTTTTATCGGGCGTTTTCAGCCATTTCATTGTGGTCACAAAGCAGTCATCGATGAAGCCCTAAAGCGCTCAGATGAAGTCATTATGCTCATCGGTTCAGCCAACCTACCTCGCAGTTTGCGCAACCCGTTTAGCGTGGATGAACGTGCCGCGATGATTAAAAACGCGTACTCTGATGAAGAAGCGGCGCGCATTCATTGTGTTGGATTAGACGATGCGCTTTATAACGACACGCGCTGGTTACAATACGTGCAAGCTGGCGTCAAATCTGTCACAGGTGATTTGCAAACGGATATTGGTTTGATTGGGCACTCAAAAGACAGCTCATCATATTATCTGTCGTTATTTCCCAACTGGGACTCGGTTTCTGTACCCAATTATCACAATTTATCCGCTACGCCCATTCGTGACAGCTATCTGATGGGCGCCACACCAACGCCTGAGCGTACGCCTGAATCTACTCGCAATGTGTTAGATCAGTTCAAAAAAACAGATGACTACAAACAGTTGCACGAAGAGGCAGATTTTATTGATAAATACAAAAGACAGTGGGAATCTGCGCCTT
Source organism: Psychrobacter alimentarius (assembly GCF_001606025.1). Taxonomy (NCBI): domain Bacteria; kingdom Pseudomonadati; phylum Pseudomonadota; class Gammaproteobacteria; order Moraxellales; family Moraxellaceae; genus Psychrobacter; species Psychrobacter alimentarius. The sequence goes on from NZ_CP014945.1 coordinate 2,980,282, forward strand.
ACCCCCCTACTTTTATGACGGCTGATGCTTTGATTGTACAATCAGGACATATCTTATTGGTTGAGCGCCGTAGTCTGCCGGGGCGCGGACTTTGGGCATTGCCGGGCGGGTTTTTGAATCCAAAAGAAACACTGTTTGACGCTTGTATCCGTGAGCTACGCGAAGAAACGCGTCTCAAGGTCCCTGAGCCTGTCTTACGCGGCTCTTGCCACAGTCAGCACACTTTTGATGATCCTTATCGCTCTGCCCGTGGTCGCACCATCACACAAGCGTTTTATTTTCAGCTTAAAAACGATCCAAAAGGGTTGCCAAAAGTCAAAGGCGGCGATGATGCAATCAAGGCCTTTTGGTTACCGCTGGCAGAGCTTGATGCCAAGATGATGTTTGAAGACCACTATGCGATTATTACTAAGATGGTCGGGTTGTAGGATGTTATAGATTGACTATTTGGTGCATTGTTTATCCATTATCTCTTAAGTCTACGCTATATAATTTATTTTAATTTTCACACCAATGCCGATAGACGGCAACGGTCAAACGCCGCAACTGCTCTTTCATCAAAACAGTTGTGGCATCTCAAAGCAGAGGAGTTCTGTGATGTACACCAGTAATTTAAACAATTTGATTCTTAACAGTGACAGCTATAAAACTTCACATTGGGTGCAATACCCAAATGGTAGTGAGTATCTGTCGAGCTACATTGAAACGCGTAAAGGTGACTATGATGTAGTGTTCTTTGGCCTGCAAGCTTTTATCAAAGAGTATCTGAGCACGCCTATCACAACCCAAGACATCGATGAAGCCGAAATGGTCATTCAGGCACATGGTTTGACTTTCAATCGTGCTGGTTGGGAGCGTTTGGTCGCAAAACATGGCGGCTACTTACCATTACGCATCGAAGCCATACCAGAAGGCAGCATTGTCCCTGTCTCCAATGTCGTCTGCCAAGTCATCAATACTGACCCTGAGTTTTATTGGTTGCCAAGTTATATTGAAACAGCGCTATTACGCGCGATTTGGTATCCGTCGACAGTGGCCAGTGTCTCTCATTATTGTAAAGGCATCATTCGTCAAGCGTTAGAAAAGTCCGCCGATAATACAGCGTCGCTGCCCTTTCGTTTGCATGACTTTGGTGCACGCGGCGCGTCAAGTCAGGAAACCGTCGCTCTTGGCAGCTTGGCGCATTTGGTCAACTTTGCTGGTACAGATTCAATGACTGCGCTCGTTGCGGCCAGCCGCTGGTATCAGATGGGTAAAGACATGCCTGCGTTTTCTATTCCTGCAGCTGAGCACAGCACTATGACTGCATGGGGCCGTGACGGTGAGACTGCAGCCTTCGCCAATATGATTGAGCAGTTTGGCGGTGAAGACAAGGCGTTTTCAGTCGTATCAGACAGCTATGATTTGTGGAATGCGATCGACAATATCTGGGGCGGCAGCCTAAAAGAGGACGTAAAAAACATGGGTGGCACCTTGGTCATTAGACCAGACAGTGGTGAGCCGACCAAAGTGGTGCGTGAAGCGTTGGAACGTTTGGCAGTGAAGTTTGGTACAACAACCAACAGTAAAGGCTATAAAGTATTACCTGATTACGTGCGCATCATTCAAGGCGATGGGATCAGTCCGCAAAGCTTGAGCAAGATTATTGAAGTCGTGATGAAAGCAGGCTTTAGCGCTGAAAACGTAACGTTCGGTATGGGTGGTGGCCTATTACAACAAGTCAACCGCGATACGATGAGCTGGGCGATGAAAGCCAGCGCAATCTCTATCGCTGGCGTCTGGAAAGATATTTATAAAGATCCCGTCACCAGTCGTTCTAAACGCTCCAAAAAAGGTCGTTTGGCATTGGTAAAAGACGATAGTGGTGCCATACAAACCATCAAGGCAGATGATTTGACCAATGAGGCGGACAACCTGCTACGAGAGGTTTATATTGACGGTCAATTATTAATGGATGACAGCCTGACCACGATTCGGGAGCGTGCTGGATGGTAGATACTCATAAAATTGCGTCTGTCGCAAAAGACGTGCTGCTTGCCCCTGTTTATTTCCATCAGGGTCGCAGAATCAAACGCGATACCGTTCGTCTTCCCGAACCGGACGGCGAAAGGTGCGGATTCGTTTCATTACATGCTGCTACTGATGGTCCAGCCTCTGACAAGTCAACCTTGAAGCTGATGATCGTAGGAGATTCGGCAGCCGCTGGTGTCGGCAGTCAAACGCAACAAGAAGCGCTGGTCGGTAAGCTGATCCCCATATTGACGCAGCAGCTTTCTGCTCATTCAAGCTTTAATATGTTAGATTGGTCATTGCAAGCCACGACTGGTCATACCAGTTTTGATATCTTACGCAGACTTTATGTTCTACCAGCGCCCACTCAACCGGTTGATGTCATGCTGCTCAGCGTGGGTGTCAATGATACGACTTCCAATGTCGCAATAGACAAATGGAAACAGCAGATTGAAGATATTATTGCCATTGCACAACGTAAATTTGGCGTCAGAGAGTTGATTTTTCTAAGTCTACCACCGATGGCAGACATGCCTGCGATTCCTGCGCCTTTGAATAACTTTGTGGGCGCTAAAGCCTTACTGCTTGATCAAATACTGCAACAAGTGTGCGCGACTCATGCTGGTGTCAATTATATGGCAACTGACTTTGCACGAATGATAAAGGAGCACTCTAATGGATCACCAATCGATATCGCAGTGATGTTTGCCAGTGATGGTTTTCATCCAAGTAGTCTTATGTATGGTTATTGGGCACAGCAAGTATCAGAGCGAATGTTAGCGTTATTGGACATGTCTAAAGCCGAATAACCTTTAGATATCGGTAACGACATTTACTCAGATATTAATCTTTACTCAGAATCAAAAAAAACCGCTGAATCATCAGCGGTTTTTTTGTGTCAAGCGTTGGTGTGGCAAATCTGTCTGAATTATTCAGCAGCTTTCTTACTACGGCCACCAAATGCACCAAAGCGTTTGTTGAAGCTTGCAACACGGCCTTCAGTAGAAGTTTTACGTTGCTCACCTGTATAGAATGGATGCGACGCACTTGAGATATCAAGTGGGTAGTATGGGTATTCTGTACCTTCGTATTCACGAGTGGCTTTAGTCTTAACCGTTGAACGAGTCAAAAAGAACACGTCAGCGTTAGTGTCATGGAACAAAACTTCTTGGTAATTAGGATGGATATCTTTACGCATAATAAACTCTCTATGTCCGATGTATGAATAGCCTGTTTAACCTCTTTTTTGAGGTATCAACCAAGCGATGACATACGTAACTGAGGCACTAAGGACATTGATAAGGATGGCAACTGCGTCACTGGCTTATTCCAGCACACAACACCACGCTTCTGCTCACTTAGCCTTTCCCCAGCGGGAAAATCAAACCGCGATTTTAACGGTTTTCGTTGTTTGATGCAAGTCGCAGCTGTTAGGGTTATGTGTGTTAAGTTGTCAAAAATTGGCTAACAGCATTGAGAGAAATCTGCCTTATGAGTATAATATCAATTTAGCTGAAATAACCAATAAAATCTGTTATTGTAGCCTGAGTTAACAATGATAAGTATTTTTATACGCCTACGTTATTTTCAACTGCCGATTTTAAATGTAGCCGTTTAGAACTCGGCGGTTTCATCAGTACAAACTTATCAGTACAAAGATTTTACAAACAGGCATCAGACATACACGCGCCAATCAAACAAGCCAACTTAAGGATATTCTAATGATCAATATGGTAATGAAGAACACTGCAAAAACATTATTAATCAGCTCAGCGCTGGCAGTGACTACTCTAGCAAGTGCAGCAATGCCAAGCCAATGGCAGTTGGATGACTCACATACTCGTGTTGGATTTTCTGTCAACCATATGGGTTTTTCAACCACCATGGGACATTTTAGCGATGTCAAAGGTATGGTAAATTATGATATCAAAGCCCCAAACAAAACCAATATGAACTTTACTATCGCAACTGATAGCATCGATACCAATTGGGATGCGCGTGATGAGCATTTGAAGAAAGAAGAGTTTTTCAATGTTGCCAAATATCCAACGATGACGTTTAAATCCACCAAGGTCACTTTTATCAATCCGCAACAAGCAAAAGTCATGGGTAATTTCACCATGCTTGGCCAAACCAAGCCATTAACCCTAGATGTAACATTGAATAAAGTTGCCAACAGCCCGCTTACCAAAGAGCCAGTCGTCGGTTTCCGTGCTACTGGTAATATTGATCGTGCCGCTTACGGCATGACTGCTTATGCAGACGGTATTACCACCAATGTGCCTATCCAAATCGATGGCGAATTGGTAGAAAAGAAATCGAAATAAGCTCTATTGACCTGTTGATAGCGTTTACTAGCAACAAAAAAAGCAGCCTTCAAAATAAGGCTGCTTTTTTTGTTAAACCAATGTTATGGCATTTTATTTCGTTGGAATAACATGCCAAACATCAAACTTGTCATCGCCATCTTTATCACCAACTTTTGTGTCATTGGCGTAGAAATATAACGGTTTACCATTCATTGCCCACTGATATTTACCATCTTCACGCTTGAATGCAGCGAATTGACCCGATGCTTTAGCGTTACTTGGCGCCATAAAAATAGGCCATAAAACTTGGCAAGTTGTGCCGCAATCTGACTTGTTCTTGGCGTCTTTATCATAAGTATAAAGCGTCATTTGATTGGTCGCATCGACCAATACGCCATTTTTACTCGCGACGGGTGCTGTATTATTGTTGGTCGCTTGCACGTCGTGCGTGCCTGACATGTCATTTCCAACCGCACTCTTCAGAGTCGTACAACCTGTTAATGCTAATACACCTGTTAACGCAGATAATACCATGATGTTTTTCATAACAACTTCCTTGTAATTTTAATAATGGATTTTATCGGGCAATTTTATTTTTGATGTGAACATCAATCAAAGATAAAGCCAGAATTTCCTTAAGCAATACAAATATAGCATATGGCGTTTCACCACGATGGTTCTCAGGATACAAACTTACAAAAACGGATATATTTTACAAAATAATTAAATACCAACCTTTTCGGCTAGAGACTTTTCAGCTAGAAAATAGCGACGCTGTAATTCCTTTTTGCATTCATTATCTTTTCACCACTTAGTCTTTTTGCCACTTATTATAGCCTGTTCTAGATTACAGCAGTCCACTGACAAAACTCATGTATCCACTTACGTATTTGCCATCTTTTTGGCGACATTTTTTTGTAGAATATCCTTATAGAAATTTAGCGTAGCTTCACTATAAAAATATATTCATTACTTCTAATATACCTGTTGAAGTCAACGCTCTTTGCACACATATCAGCAGTAACTTTCTACTTAAAAATCGAACGACTTAACAATCAGATTAATAACTATATCCAGCATGATCCACTGTAGATGCTATTAAGGACATAATAACGATAATGACTCATTCTTTGACTGAAAACTCTGTATCAATTCCAAAACGCGTCGGCATTCTCGGTGGTGGTACGGCAGGTGCCACCATTGCCATTCGCTTGGCTGCATTAGGGCTTGAGACCTATTTATTTGAAAAAAACAAATCGCTGATTGATGGTCCACCGATGTGTCATTTGCATGCAGGTGGCAACTTATACCGCGAAATCCCTGATGAAGACTGCGTTGCGCTACTCAAACAATGCATCGACATTTTGCGCCTTTATCCTTATACCATCGATGTACGTCCGACGGTGTTTGCTGTTCCCACTCGTGATGAAGGGTCCCCTGAAGATCTGCTACCGCGTCTTGATATTTTAACAGACGCATATCGCGAACTGATTGCTCAAGATAGCAATAATAAAGTCTTGGGCGAGCCTGAAAACTATTATCAGCTGTATAGCCACGAACAGCTGATTGCGCTGTCTGAACGCGAACAAGTTGCCATACCCAGTACGGTTGATGAATGGATGATACCGGTTGCAAAATATTTGGACTTAGACAAAGTTAAATTCCCACTGATTGTCGTACAAGAATATGGCTGGAATATTTTCCGTCTCGCAGCTTCCGCCCAATTGGCACTAGAAGATTATGAGCATGCACATGTATTTACGGATACTCAAGTCAAGCAAGTCTTGCCCGTTGATTGTGAGAATTGCACCAACGCTGACCACCATGTCACCAAATGGCGTATCGACTATCAACGAGCACATGATCAACAAGCGGTCGACCCAAAAGCATTAGAATCCATCGAAGTGGATTATTTGATCAATGCTTGCGGCTTCCGTACTGGCGTCATTGATGACATGGTCGGTGTGAAGGTAACACGCATGGTCGAGTTCAAATCTTCTTATATTACCCGTTGGAAAGAAACGGGCGGTCAGATACCAGAAATTATTATCTACGGCAATCGCGGTACGCCAGAAGGTATGGCTCAATTGACCCCTTATCCAGATGGCTACTTTCAAATCCATGGTATGAGTAAATTTATCACTTTATTTGATGATGGATTGGTCGCATCTAGTGAAGAAAGCGCCCAGCCTAAGTTACCTGAGCAATACGTGCATTATATTGACGATGGCTGGGACAAAACACCACTCCAAGCGCGTAGCCAACAAGCCATTGATTATGTGGCTGAATTTGTACCGACATTTAATAGCGCGCGCACCATTGGCAATGCCCTTTATGGCGGTCAACAAATCCCCGGCGAAGACGATACTTTGCGAGTGGCCGATGTTAGCCTCTATTCAAACATACGCTATGCGCGTGCCGAAAACGTTAAGGCGTCCTCAACCCTGATTGCAGCAGATCAAATCGTTGATGAATTGACAAATCTTGGTTTGATTGATAATGACACGCAGGTAAACAGAGAGCGTTATGCGCATGAATGGTCTTACTTGGTACACAATGACAGTCTGGCGATTGATAAGGTTGCCCGCACCTTGGCTTGCGAGCGTGGTTTTCCGCAAGCGATGGCTCATGTGAATCATGGTATCCGCGAAGCAACTTTAGACAACTTGTCGTCGGATGACTCATCTTCTCTTGATGAGATGCCTACAAGCACTCCTTAGTATTTGCTTGAATCATAAAAAAGGAGTCAGTAACCAGTGGTTAGTGACTCCTTTTTTTATTTCATAATTTTTTATTTCACAGTCAGACAATGACTTTTAGTATTGTCTGTGGCATTGGCTAAAAAATATCAGCTTTCGCTACCTGCCATTTTTTCTGTATCCACTTCGTCATGTATCTTTACAACTGTTTTGAGTAAATCAATCGCGTCACCAATGGTGTTACAAACCACCAAACGGTCAAGATCTTCTTGCTTCATAAAGCCTTGTTCAGTGGTATGTTTTAAATGCTCAATCATACGATCATAGAAGCCGTTGATATTTAGGATAATCATTGGCTTTTCGTGTTGGTACAACTGACGCCATGTGGCAATCTCCATAATCTCTTCTAGCGTGCCAAGTCCACCTGGCAACGTAATAAAAGCATCGGCGTACTCTGCCATGACGGTCTTACGGGTGTGCATGGTATCTGTCAAATGCAGACGGGTCAGCTGTTCATGTGCGATTTCGTGCTTAAGCATAAACGTTGGAATGACCCCAACCGCTTGTGCACCGTTTTGGATAACTTCATCCGCGACGGCACCCATCAGCCCGATGCTAGCGCCGCCATAAACCAAACCTAAGCCATTTTCTGCCAAAGCCAAACCAAGCTCGCGTGCGGCCTGCTCATAGACTTCGCTATTACCCAAACGTGACCCACAGTAGACCGCTACCAATGGCATGGACAATGCCGATTTATCCACCGCTTGCTCAATATTATGAATGTCTTGGCTCGTGATTACTTCGTAAGTATCATTGTTAATGTTCATTTGCATACCGCTTCCTTAGTGTTTATCTCGATTGTCTTTTATTGAGTGCGTGTGCTTATTATTACGTATTTATTAGAGCATAAGCATATTTTTATTGTCTAAAATAAGTGTTCATTTAAAGTTTTATGGATTATTTTTAAAGACAAACCCTATAGAACTTGGAAGTCATATTTGATTGCTTCGCTGACCAGCATTTATCTTAACATAAGCAATATGATCACATGGTATCAACGATTTATCCTGACATAATTATGACATCTTAACATTAACTGTTAATACATTATTTCTGATAAACACACCTACTTTAGACCCAAAAACGATAAAAAACCATTGAGGTACAGCATGGACAGCCAGCACACAACATCTTTTAGCGAGCAAAAAAATCATATCAACGATGGCGCTCTCAATACGAATCCTGATATCGACACCTATGCTTTAACTATCATGACTGAGCGCAATCAGCCATTAGCAGCGACAGTATATCGTCCTAATGCAGAGGTAAAAAGAGCCGTTATGATCGGCCCCGCAACCGGTATCAAACGGCAGTTTTATCACAATTTTGCGACGTATTTAGCAAGTCATGGCTTTGGCGTGTTGACCTTTGACAATGAGGGGATTGGTGAGTCACTATCGATAGATTTGGCAAAATGTGACGCCTCACTCATTAGCTGGGGTCGTCATGACATGCCGGCCGTACTCGATGCGTTGCAAGATGAGTTTGCTGAGGCGACTTATCATTTGGTTGGTCATAGCGCAGGTGGTCAACTGATTGGATTGATGCCCAACCATAAAGGTATCACGTCCGTCTTTAACGTGGCCTGCTCCTCAGGTCGTATCAAAAACATGGCCATGCCTTACAAACTCAAAGCGATGGGCTTTATGGATGCCTTTATTCCAATGACCAATCTGACATTGGGCTATACACCTTCGGACAAAGTCGGTATGGGTGAGCCGTTACCGCGCGGCGTGGCAAAACAATGGCGTGAATGGTGCAATGGCGCAGGCTATATCAAGACAGCGTTTGGTAACAGCATACACACGCATTTTTATGATGAGCTTGACATGCCAGCATTGTGGCTTGGCTTTAGTGATGACGATATCGCCAATAGCAGAAACATAGATGACATGACACGAGTGTTTACGGCAATGCCTGTCGAAAAACGCTTTTTAGACCCAAAAGATTTTGGTGTCGATAGCATCGGGCACATGCGTTACTTTAGTAGTAAAACTTATGCCAAAGCACCCGAGTTATGGCAAATGGCAGTGGATTGGTTGAACGACAAGGCGCCAACTATCAGACAATGACTTTTTGAATCGTCTATTTATCCTTTGCTTCTTCTGCCATAACCCGTTTGGTCAACGCAGAATACAGCGACGGCTGCATATTATGAATATTACCGAGCATCCATTTTACATAGCTAATAGGTACGTCTTTAATTGGCGTGCCTTTATGTTTACCAAACGGCATTTTACTGACGGGATTGGCTTTGTTAGCAATCGCATGAGCGGCGGCAAAATCTGTCGGTGCAATCTCTAAGCGCTCACAGCACGCTTGATACAGCAGATAACACATACGAGCATCACCGAGCGCGTCGTGAGCGGCAATCGTCATACGGCTTGCCTCTTCTTTACCGAGTAGTTGCTCAATACATTTAGATTGCCCATAAGCACGCCATTCTGGAAAAGCCACGCGTGCCAACCTAACCGTACAAATCAGCTTAGCAGAAGGACTGCCGATTACTCGCCAATCAAAGCGCACGTTATGACCAATCAGATACTCTGGCAATTCAAACTCAGCCAAATTAAAGCGCTCAAGCCCTGCAACATCGTCATCGGTAATGCCATGTACCTTGATGACGATAGGCGATATAGTGCGACCGCTATTAAAGTACTTCATCCACTCAAAACCAGTCATTACATTGATGGTCGCAATTTGGATTGGTCTTGGATCACGCCCTTGATCGGTTTCAGTATCGATCACCAGTGCTGTGTTCGCGATGTTAAAAACCTCTGTCATAAAGTATGAACCATAAATAATTGCCCTTGTACTTAACGCTTGTATTTAACGACTATGCTTAATAACTGTATTTAACCATCATGTTTTGAGACCCGCCCGTCCGTTATGGGGTTAAAACGCTGATATAACAATGCAATACATACGTAAATCGCTAAGGCCCCTATACTAGTATAAACACTATATAAGAAAGATAAGAGGTATTGATGCAACCGACAGACAACAGCAAGCCACCCCGCCCGACATTGATAAGCCGTATGCTCAGCGTATTGATTAAAGCAGTTGTACTGTTGGCGCTATTATTTGTATTCGATCGATTATTACCAACCATCAGCCAACAAACTCAATCTTTTGTGATGGCAAAATGGCAGCAATTGAGCCTTTTGCAACAAGACCCTCCTACTGAAAACAGTTTACCCAACCCGCTACCAGAGCAAGGATTGGCTGATACATGGGGCGCGGCTCGCAGTCAAGGTCGCACACATGAAGGTATTGATATCTTTGCTCCGAGGGGCACGCCAATACAATCAACGACACAAGGGATTGTTAGCAAAGTGGGGAATAATAATTTGGGCGGTCGCGTCGTCGTCGTTGTCGGACCAGGTGGTGCAGGACATTACTACGCGCATTTAGAAGACTATGCCGATATCTCTCCCAATGACTGGGTAAATGCTGGAGATATCATCGGTTATGTTGGTGATAGCGGTAATGCAAAAGGCACCCCACCTCACCTTCATTATGGAATTTATATTAATGGTAGTGCTGTGAATCCCTATCCACTCATGCAAAAAGAGTGATGCCTGTAGCGTTCGTTCCTACAAACATTATGGGTAGTAACAGATAGCATCAGCCTGTAGAAGCCGTTCGGACATAAGCTGCTGGAAAAACCACACTAAATGTCGACCCCACCCCTTCTACGGATTCAATTTGCAAACTGGCTTCGTGTTGATACAAAACGTGTTTTACAATAGCGAGACCCAACCCTGTACCACCGGTGGCGCGGCTACGCCCTTTGTCGATGCGATAAAAGCGCTCCGTTAGACGTGCGATGTGCTCTGCTGCAATACCAATACCATTGTCTTCCACGGCAAATCGGCAGCCTTCTGAGGTTTTTGTCCAGCTAATGGTTATATTACCACCCTTGGGTGTGTACTTAATGGCATTTATCACAAGGTTAGATAAGGCACTGTTTAGGTACATCTCAGAACCATATAGCCCATCATAAGTGTCTATCTGCAAATGGATGATATGCCCGTATGCTTGGTTGTATGCTTGCGCATCGTCATACACATGGGTCAGTAGTTTGGTCATATCAATATAGTTGAGCTCGTGAGTTTCTTCGATTTCAATTCGAGACAACAACAATAGATCATTCACAATTCTATTCATACGCGCCGTTTGCTGACTCATAAGCTCAAACCCGCGTCGCCAATGCGGCGGCATGTCTGGCTGATCTGAGAAATTCTCTAAATAGCCCATCATCACAGTCAACGGAGTACGTAATTCGTGCGAGACATTTGCTACAAAGTCGCGACGCATCTCTTCTAAATGCTGCAAGCGTGTCACATCATAGATAATCAGTAATTTTTGGTCACCAAAAGGCGTGAGTTCACATTTCAAGTAGCGTTTAGGATCTTGCCAAGATTCTATGTGCACACCCTCACTGAGAGTCGTAGTGGTCGCTTGATAGTACTGACGAAACTCAGGTACTCGAATGAAATCAAAAATGCTTTTGCCTGCATCGCCTACTTGTAGTGACAATAAATCTTGTGCCGACTGATTCCACCACTCCACATTGTCATCTTGGTTGAGCAAAATCACAGCATCTCGTAAAGCCAGTAAGGCGCTTCTGATTTTTGTCAATTGATCCGAGGCGTGTTGATTAGAAACTGATTCTGATGGACTCTGTTGATTATTTTTTGTCATTATTGTGCTCATTCATCATCCCTACTACTTTTTTGCCATGTCATCTTAGGTTGCGACTGCCATGAGGTTTCTAAGCATGGCTAATTATGTCGGCGTAATGATATTAGAAAATCGATAGCCTGTACCGCGAACGGTCTGTATCAACGTATCACAGCCGTAAGGTCTTAATATGGTACGCAGACGTTTAATATGGACATCGATGGTTCTGTCCTCAATATAGACGTTGCCGCCCCATACTTGATCTAGTAGCTGTGTGCGCGTATAAGCACGCTCTGGATGACTCATAAAAAATGCCAATAACCGATATTCAGTAGGGCCCAATTCAACCACTTTACCCGCTACTGTCACACGTTGACTTCTTGGGTCTAAACTGAGCTTGCCGACTTCGATAGATTTATCACTGCTGAGCGCATTACTACGCCGCAGCACCGCCTTGATTCTAGAGATAAGTTCGCGCGTCGAAAAAGGCTTGGTCATATAATCGTCAGCACCAGCATCAAGACCATGAACTTTGCTGTCTTCTTCGCTCTTTGCCGTCAGCATAATGACGGGTATTTCAGAGAGCAGATCATCGTTTTTTAACATACGACAAAAATCCACGCCACTCTTATCGCCTGGCAACATCCAGTCTAGTAGAATCAGCGCTGGTCTATGATCCACGACTTGTTGATGCGCTTCTGACACATCGGCGGCTTGTAGACTATCAAACCCAGCCATCTCTAGCGTCATGACCACCATTTCACGAATCGCAGGTTCATCTTCAACAATCAAAATTTGCTCGTTATACATACAGCATTCTCAGTGTTAAGTACAAAGTTTAGCACGTAAAAGGCGATACATATTCGCCAGCTTTTATCTATTAAACGGATTAATTGTGACAGCTTGATGACAGTTATTATTCAGTATGACATAAACTACCGGACTTCTAATATGAAGTTTAATGGGCCATCATTGATGCTCTCAACTTGCATGTTAGCACCAAACTGCCCAGTAGCAATGATAGGATGCTGACTCTTTGCATACTCAATCAACTGAGCAAACAGCACTTGTGCTGCCTCAGGTGCCATCGCCCCACCAAAATCAGGCCTGCGACCTTTGTCGGTTGTGGCCATTAAGGTAAACTGCGATACCAATAACAATCCGCCATTCACTTGCTGGACATTTTTATCCAGTTTACCGGCCTTGGCAGGATCGTCGTTATTCTCAAAAATACGATACGTCAGGATTTTATCAATCATGCGCTGCGCGGTTTGTAGGTTATCATCGTGTCCTAAACCAATATAAGCCAATAGTCCATGCTCGATGGCACCGATATTAGACCCCTCAACCACGACACTCGCGCTGCGTACTCGCTGTATAAGTGCTTTCACTCCCTAACTCCTTACAGATTATGGCCATACAATCATACGCTGTCCATGATAAAATATGGCTATTTACTTGCCTATTATTTATTACACCACACTTTATTTTGGTAGCCCTATTATGAATTTATTCACCACCTTACAACAGCTTGTCCCACAACAGAAGCTAAGTAAAGTTGCTGGACGTTTGGCCGCCAGTCGCCATCCTTATGTCAAACGCACTTTTATTCGTAGCTTTGCAAAAGCATATAATGTCAGCTTAGATGAGTATGAGCGCCAAAGCCTCAATGCCTATGAAAGCTTCAATGATTTTTTTACGCGTGAGCTAAAGGAAGACGCTCGTCCTATCGACACCACAGCTGACGGTATTGTCAGTCCCGCTGATGGAGTTATCTCGCAGTTAGGACAGATTAATGACCATAAAATGCTGCAAGCAAAAGGTCGTCATTATGACGTTGGGCAACTGCTTGCTGATAGTGAAGATGGTCGTTATTTTGCTGATGGTAGTTTTGCCACTGTGTATTTAGCGCCCAGCAACTATCACCGTGTCCATATGCCATTTGCTGGTACATTGACCAAAACTCGCTACGTGCCCGGTACCTTATTTTCGGTGAACAATACCACTGCGGCCAATGTCCCTGACTTGTTTGCGCGTAATGAGCGTCTAGTCTGCATGTTTGATACTCAGTACGGCAAAGCGGCAGTGGTGATGGTAGGTGCTATGATTGTCGCTGGTATCGAAACCGTAGCGACTGGCAAAATTGTCCGTACTGATGATGTACAAGAGGCCAATCATGACATGCGCTTCGAAAAAGGCGATGAGCTTGGGCGTTTTTACCTAGGGTCGACGGCGATTGTCATACTACCAAAAGCAGCAAACGCTGACTGGGAAAGCACCATGCAAGCCGATAGTTTTGTAAAAATGGGACAGTTATTGGGTGTCACCAATTCGTAATTTATCTCTGTCATAATAAAAAATAAAAGCCCAGTGAGGCGTCAATAACGACGTTTCATTGGGCTTTTTACTTATAACTGGTATATATCAATGACAGTTAGTAGCGGAAATGCTTGAGAATTGGGTACGAGTACAAAATATTTTCTTCTTGAGTACCACGTCCGATATTATGAATAATCAATGGCGTACCATCAGCGGCCTTTTTGTCGGAGACGATACCGATATGAGGTAAACTGTCCTTCGGCAACCGCCACGTCACTATATCGCCTGCTTGAAAACTGTCTTTGTCAGTAATCGATAACGTTTGTCCCTGTCTCTCAAAAAACACTTCAAGATTGGGTACACGGCGATGGTCGATATTTTTGTCGGTCGATTTAAGTCCCCATCTTTTTGGATAAGCTGACCAGTTGGACTTCATATCATGGTTGACCAGCTGTTGAAGATCGATATTTTGCAAACGATACGCGCGAATGATGACATCGGTGCAGACTCCTGTTTCTATGGGTACGTCACCTCGCGGAAAATCCAACTTACGATAAGCAGGATCATAGCTTGTGGTCACGCCAATTTGTTTTTTGGCATCGTAGGCCAATTTATCGCCATCACTAATAGGCGTCGCAGCTTGCGCCATATGCGCAAGGCTCAGCATGCTTACAAGGACAAGTGATTTGCATAGTTTTCTATAAGTTACAGATAGACTCATTTATTGACTTCTCTTTTGTGACGCTAATGATCAATATGTTAGCAAGGGTAAATTATAGGTAAGTTGAATAATATGAAGAGGATAATGGGTGTTATTTATGAGTCAATCAGCCACCCTTGATGCGTTGCATACTCGATATTTTCTGTGAGCCAATCATGAATCACAGGGAAGCTGTGCTCAATAAATGCCAATGCTGCTGCCACTTGCGAACGCGTGACGTCAGATTCAATCCACGTTTTTCCCTCGGTATTTAGATTAAGTAAAAACGGTAACAAACGATCAACGACTCTGAGCAGCTGGGTCTCTTTGCTGCTACCTGTCTCTTGTTCTTCCCAAATCTCAGCGAGATTGGTAATCCCATTGCCGCGTTCTGCTTGCAATCGAGCGATACCAGCACGCTCTTCGATGTGGGCGGCGTTACGACTGCTGGCAAATAAAAAGGTATCTCCTGCATCAATCTCGCCCAAATCATGCACCAACGCCATCTTTAGTAGTTTCTCATGATTGACGTCGAGCTCAAACAATTCAGCAATTGACCAGCAAGCCATTGCCAAGTGCCAAGAGTGTTCGGCAGAGTTTTCTCGGCGTGTGGTATGGGTCACATAGCTGCGGCGATTGACACGTTTGAGCGCATCCAACTCCAACAAAAAATGGGTGACATCATTGACATCGATACTTGCTACAAGCATTTGGCTGGTCAGTGGTCTAGGCATACTTAAAGACATACTTCTCTCTGATTAGATAAAAAACAGCGCCTGTCTGATCAAGCGCTGTTTTTACGATGGTTAAATAAAATGGTAGCAGCCGCTTACTACAGCCCTTTGTTGCATCAACTATTTAATCAAATTGCTGATGGTTTTAAAGGCAGGGTCTTGGCTACTGCGGCACAGCTCAAACAAAATAGACTCAACCGTACTGATAACACCACCTGCGCGGCGAATACGACGAATCGCTTGTTTTTTATCATAAGGGTAGCGCGAGCCAACGGCATCGCCAATAATGACAGGTTGCATGCCGTTATCAAGTAAATCAAGCGCCGTCTGCATCACACAAACGTGTACTTCTACACCGAATAAAATGACGACACTGCGATTCTGCTGGGCCAGATGATGCCATGCTTCATCATTGTCACAGGCACTAAATGTGACCTTTTCAAAACTTTTTGTATTATTACCTTCTAGTGCTTCCTTGATCTCGGGCAACGTATCGCCTAGACCCTTTTTGTACTGCTCATTGAGCATAATAGGCACGTTCAGCGCTTGTAGACCCTTTATCAGTGTGACTGTCTTTTTTAATATGTTTTCATGGTCATAAATATGCGGCGTTAAGCGCTCTTGGACATCAATGACCATTGCTTGGGTATTTTCACGAGCAATTCGATAAGTACGATCGGTAATCATGGTAGACATAGCACACTCCTTGTACGACTGACGTTTATCATTAAAAACTATGGCGTGGTGACCAATAGCATAATGACTCCACTAATGCTTATTTAGTCACAGTTTGGTAAGTGCGTCAATGGACATAATTTTGCTCTGTTATTTACGAGTAGCTCTTATTGCTGCCTATGATTTACTTAACTGTCTAAATTCTAATAAAAAAAACCTCCAGTCATGAAGACTAGAGGCTATTATCTAAGTATTTACAATGGTTAAATATTACAAATCGACTACCGATTCGAGTGTTTAAACGCGCTCAATCACGGTCGCGATACCTTGACCAAGACCGATACACATCGTTGCCAGACCAATTTCAGTATCTGACTGCTCCATCGCATTGAGTAGTGTCACTGTGATACGAGCGCCTGAACAGCCAAGTGGGTGACCCAAGGCAATCGCGCCGCCGTTGATATTGACGATGTCTTGTTTGTCCGTTAGGTTCAGTGCTTTTAGAACTGATAAACCTTGCGCTGCAAATGCTTCGTTTAACTCGATGGTTTGCATGTCATCGATGCTCATGCCGGCACGTTTGAGGGCTTTGTTGGTAGCTGGTACAGGACCATAACCCATGATAGCAGCGTCACAACCAGCAACAGCCATACTACGAATACGAGCGCGTGGCTTGAGACCCAAGTCTTTGGCTTTTTGCGCGCTCATGACCAGCATTGCTGCGGCACCATCTGATAAGGCAGATGACGTCGCTGCCGTCACCGTACCACCTTTTGGATCGAAGGCTGGACGTAGTTTTTGCATTTGCTCCATCGTGGCATCTGGACGAATCACTTCATCGACGGTACATAGCTGCAAGCGACCTGCGGCATCATGACCTTCAATACCGATGATTTCATTGTCAAAACGACCTTCAGAAGTCGCAGCCCATGCACGGCGATGTGACTCAAGACCAAAGGCGTCTTGCTCTTCGCGCGTAATGCCATTCATGCGACCTAGCATCTCAGCGGTCAAGCCCATCATGTTCGAGGCTTTTGCATAGTGCTTTGAGGCTTCAGGATTGAGATCCACGCCATGCATCATACCCACGTGGCCCATGTGCTCAACGCCACCAATGATGAAAATCTCGCCTTGATTGGTCATGATTTGGGCAGCAGCCGTGTGTAGCGCCTGCATTGATGAGCCGCATAGACGATTGACGGTCTGACCGCCTGCCGTTTTTGGAATACCAGCCAATAGGCCAATGTTACGACCGATGTTTAGGCCTTGCTCTAGCGTTTGGTTCACACAGCCCCAGATGATATCTTCGACATCACGTGGGTCAAAGTCGTTACGCTCAACCAAGGCACGTACCAATTCAGCAGACATGCTATCCGCGCGAACATGGCGGAACATACCGTTTTTAGATTTGCCCATCGCTGAGCGTACGCCATCTACGATGACCACATCTTTTGGACTTAAAGTTGTCATACTATCTTCCTTTTCAATTTTTATTGTCAGTGTCATCCGTTCACTTTGACGCTTTTACCTTGCCAATCTTACCCAAAGTACGATAGGTACTTCTGCGTTTGATGCACTGGTATTAACATTCAATGGAACTGACTATAACTGTACGTTTGCGATTGAAAAATAGGGTTCTATCAATGGCTGTTTTGCTCAAAGGCAAACGTACTGCACTTCATCCTAGTAATGACTGCCTATTACGCGGTGGCGTAAAAGGTCTCGCCTGCGGCTGCCATATCGCGAATCTTTTGCGGGGCTTCATAAGCTTTGCCAAGGTGCGCGTATTTTTCACACAGTGCCAAGTAGTTATCTAGACCCATCTGGTCGATATAACGGCAAGGGCCACCGCGGAATGGCGGGAAACCGACGCCCATGATCATTGCCATGTCGGCCTCGGCAGGCGTGCTCACGATGTTGTCTTCTAAGCAGCGAACGGTTTCATTACAGAAAGCCAGCATGGTGCGATCAATGATGGCTTGATCATCAAAGGTTTGCTTGTCACTGTCACTCGTCGCTTGTAGCAGCTCATAAGTGGCGTCATCAGCCACTTTTTTTGGCTTACCGCGGCTATCTGTTTCGTATTTATAAAAACCAACGCCGTTCTTTTGACCCAAGCGCTTGTTTTCGTATAGATGCTGAATCGCCCCTTTATAATCAGGCTTCATGCGATCAGGAAAACCTTCTGCCATGACTTCTGCACCGTGGACACCCGTATCCAAACCAACCACGTCGATCAAGTAAGCAGGACCCATCGGCCAGCCGAATTTTTCCATGACTTTATCGACATGAGCAAAGTCAGCACCTTGCTTGAGCAATAAATCAAACGCGCCAAAATATGGGAACAACACACGGTTTACCAAGAAACCTGGGCAGTCATTGACCACAACAGGGACTTTACCCATTTTTGAAGCGAGCGCAACAGTGGTCGCGATGGCTTCTTCAGAGGATTTTTCACCGCGAATCACTTCGACGAGTGGCATACGGTGTACTGGGTTAAAGAAATGCATACCGACGAAGTTTTCTGGACGCGCAAGTGCTTCGGCCAAATAAGTGATAGAAATGGTTGAGGTGTTTGAAGCTAGGATACAATCGTCTTTTACCAAGCCTTCTACTTCTTTTAAGACACTACGCTTCACATTTGGATTTTCTACCACGGCTTCGATGACGATATCTGTTTCGCTAAAATCACCATAGTTTAGAGTCGGACGAATACGGCTTAAGGTTTCGCCCATTTTCGCTGGGGTCATCTTGCCGCGCTCAACCATCTTGCCAAGCAATTTGCTGGCTTCGCCCATACCAAGATCTAATTGCTCAGACTTGATGTCTTTCATAATGATTGGCAAGCCTTTGCTGGCTGCCTGATACGCGATACCGCCGCCCATAATACCAGCGCCTAATACAGCGGCTTCGTTGATGTCATGCGCCTGCTTGCTGTGTTGTTTGGCCAGTTTTTTAACCAATTGATCGTTTAAGAACAGACCAACCAAGCTTTCAGCTTGTGGGGTTTTAGCCGCTTTGGCAAAGCCAGCAGCTTCAACTTCAATTGCTTTGTCACGCGGTAGATTGACGTGTTTTTCGATGGCTTCGATAGCGAGGGCTGGTGCTGGGTACTGTTTAGGATTGGCTTTGGCAAAGATCATGCCTTTGGCACTGTTGAACGCCATGGCTTGCTCAAGCTGGTTTAGCTTCACTGGCACCAGTTTTTCTTCACGTTTTGCTTGCCAATCAAGCTCGCCTGAGATACATTTTTTGACCAAATCAATGGCGGCATCTTGCAAGTCGTCAGCTGGTACCGTTGCATCGACCAAGCCGAGCTTTAGCGCATCAAGCGGTTTTTTTGGTGTGCCAGTGGCGATCAGCTCAAGCGCATTGTCGATACCAATGATACGGGTACTACGAACCGTACCACCAAACCCTGGGAAGATACCCAGTTGAGTCTCTGGTAGACCGATGATTGCTTTATCACTCATGACGCGGTATTCACACACCAAGGTCATCTCACAACCGCCGCCCATTGCCGCGCCATTGATAGCAGCCACTTTTGGGAATGGCAAATCTTCAAAACGATTGAAAGCGTCATTGACATGAACCACCCAATCTTTGATCTCGCTTTCTGATTTTTTGAAAGAAGCCACAAATTCTGTGATGTCAGCACCAGCGATAAACACGCCTTTGCCCGAAGTGACGATAAGGCCTTTTACGTCATCAGCTTTTTCTAACGCGCTAACGGCTTCGCCAAACTGCTTGTTGGTCTCGGCATCAAACTTATTCACGCTCTCGTTTTCGGCGTTGTAGTGCATGTTGGCGATGCCATCCTCTAGCATTGTCACCGTGATGCGATTTCCTTGGTATACCATTTGGAACTCCTTGTTATTCATAAAGGCTATTTAATAAAAACGATGTAATAGAACGATGTAATAAAAACTAGCTCTTAAAAGCCATGCGACAAACCTTTCGTCTTAAAAGCGACGTTTTGGCACAAATCACATAACTCGTTATTGTTAGAAAAATGGGTAATAGCACCGTCAGCCTGCCCTTTTATGACAACAAATCGTTATGAAGACAAACAATTCATTGTATTAGCCAGCTGGCAAGTCAATCAGTCAAAATATCTTTATTATCCAGCGCGCGTGTTTTTGTCTTTACTGCTCTGTACTTATTTTAAGTGTGTTGCACAACATCATACGGCGCTTCATTTATATACTCTTGTTTTCAATACGGCTGCTTTAGTTGCTACAGTTGTCGGTCTGACGATGACTTTCACGCCAATTAGTGTAGGGGATTATGCCCCTGACTGTCACAAGCTAATACCATACTCACAAGTCACTCTTAAATTGATAACAGCCCTTTACCTCGTGTCCGGCGTCCTTTAAGTGCCTGTTAACATCATACAAATGAACTTATCAAAGTGCGTAAACCGTCATTATCAACCTTTCAGCTTCCTCCATTATCAAAGCACATTCAACCACTAAGTTAAATCACCAATACGTAACGGGGACTTATGGGATTATCTTCTTTCCTTTTGCTGTTGAATGGCAAAAAATAATTCAGCGCGTCTACGTGCCATACAAGGAATATCGCCTATCATGCTACACTAGGGCTATTTTTATTCTTCTCTGATAAATGGTTGGGTTATGACTGTTTCTTCTATACTAAGCTTGATGCCAGCAAGCGTTCCGTCTTTTAAAAATACCGAGCAGTTCCATCGCGCAGTACGCGCACAATTGGCGCAAGACATTGAAGTTTTATTTACGTATGCCAAGCTCCCAAGTCCGCTGATGGACGCCTGTCGTTATGTGATGACTGGTCAAGGCAAAACGGTACGTCCCCTATTGGTCGCAAGTGTGTTTGCGAGCTTCACTGAAAATAACAATATAAGTGGTAATGCGGACAAGGCTGAAGCAAGTTTAAAATCCGATGATGCATCAGGTCTTGTTGACTCTACCCCTACCAATATAACCAATGACATGCAAAGCGAAGACTTGGCATCCTTGTTAGAGAACGACTCAGATTATGATATGTGTCGCCGTGCTGCCCTAGCAGTGGAGCTACTGCACACCTATTCACTGGTGCATGATGATTTGCCTTGCATGGACGATGATGAGCTACGCCGTGGGCAGCCAACCTGCCATATCGCCTTTGATGAAGCGACTGCTTTATTGGCAGGGGATGTGCTACAGACGCTGGCCTTTGAGGTATTGACCGCAGAGATGCCGACCTTTGCGCATTTTGATGCTGATATCGCAAGCCAGCTGCTCGCGGTATTTGCACCACGGGCGCGGCGCATGGTATCTGGTCAAATGCTGGATCTCAATGCTGAAGCAAAAGAGGACGTCTCGCAAAGTGAGTTAGAATCCATTCACCGCGATAAAACCGGTGCCTTGATTGAAGCGGCCATGCTAATGGGCGGTATCTGTGCTGGCGCGACCGCTTTACAACGTATGGCATTGCAGGATTGTGCTCAGCACATTGGTCTTGCCTTTCAGGTCCAAGATGATATCTTGGATGTGACCACCAGCACCGACACGCTTGGCAAACCTGCTGGTAGCGATGAAAAGCTGGACAAATCCACCTATGTAAAATTGATGGGTGTGGAGAATGCCAAAACCTATGCACAATCACTGTTTGATGACGGACGCACCGCGATCATTCGTGAGCTAGGCAGTCGTGAGCCAAATAGTGATGGGGTAAGCCGTGATGATTACAGCATCAATAAAGACAATGATGCGCTCCTGGCGTTGATAGACTGGCTATGGGCACGTAAAAAATAGCCAAAACTGAATCATAAAAAGTAAATTATAAAAAATAACGAGTGGTCAACATGGACAGGAACCCTACCCCGCGTATCTATCTTGGCACTGGTGGCTATAGCGATACTGACTTGCTCGGTACGCTGTATCCCACTGGCACCAAAAAAATGGACTTTTTACGCGAGTACGCCAAACAATACGGCGCCGTCGAGATTAATAGCACATTCTACGCACCCATCGGGCAAAAAGCCTTTGCGGGTATGGTTGATAAAGCCTATGTGCAAACTGACAGTCAGCTAAAATTCGCCGTAAAACTCCATCAAGACTTTACTCATGCACGTAAAGGCACAAGCGAGCATGCCGAGGCCTTTTTAACGGCGCTCACCCCGCTTATTGAAGCGAATGCTTTAGCACCATTGTTACTCCAATTTCCCCATGGTTTTGATCGTACTCGCGATCATCGTCTGTATCTCGCCAATCTTGTCAGCTGGTTTAGAGACTATCCGCTCGCCGTTGAGTTTCGCCACAACGGCTGGCACACGCCGCAAGTGGTCGATAGTTTTCGCGAGCAAGGGTTGATTTGGTGCAGCGTCGATTATCCAAAAGTAAATGGCTTGCCACCATCACGGCTGATATTCACTGAGCGCACTGGATATCTGCGTATGCATGGCAACAATCTGAACTGGTGGGATGCGATGAGCGCAAGTGACCGTCATGATTATCGCTATAGCGAGGCGGAAATGCAGGACTGGGCACAAGCGATTGCCAATCAGCGTCAGCACTTTGATACGCTCTATATTTTCTTTCAAAACACCGTCAATGCGCATGCCTATTATAATATTGCGATGCTACGAGAAGCGCTGGGTAAGTTTGGGTTTGAGGTGTTGTAATGTCGATAAACTTAGCGAACTTATTTGATTTTTTTCGGTCTCGTAAAGAACCAGAAAATGAGCACGAAAAATCTATTCAGCTGTTACAAACGATGCAATAGTCAAAGTTGTGTTGGGATGAAAGTTGGGAGGATGTGATAGAGCTAGAAAGCTTACTACCAAAAGCAGGTAAAACATACCCTATAAAACTTGATGAGAATGAAGAATATGCAGAGGAAGGAAAAGCATACATATTATGGTCACCGCCTCACTCAGAGCTTAATGGGTGGTGGGACAAACGACCATCTGAAATTCTCAAATCCTACGTATTAGAAGGTATTTTATCTAATGCCGTCTCAAATTATGAAAAACGCGAGTATTTTTTTGACTTTCAAATCGAAAGATATACAAGACTAATCAATTACTTCTCTGAAATTCCTGAAACTAAAATATCGCCTTTATCTACGGTTGATCAAGGTAATGGTTCTTCAAGGATTCAATGGCAGGACGCTGACGATCTTCAAAAGTATAATCTCGGCGACTATTTGTATTTAAGTGGAATAGAATGCGAGAGTCATTTAGAGCTCATACTTTCATGTATAGAAAATAGATGGTATGTGCATTATTCAGCAACATTACATTATCCTGCCCACTATGAAACCCTTATCACTAAGTATCATTTAAAATCTAAAGAACAAAAATTAATTGAAACATTGATAAAAAAAGCCAATGACATAACCGATAACTCAATGGACTCACTAGAAGATAATAAGATTTACGGTGCTGAGTACTGGTGACTCAGCTATTCATAAGCCAAAAAAAGGACACCTCGCGGCGTCCTTTTTCATCAATCAAATGCTTAGCCAAAAATTACACGTCAATGCCAGCATTCTGACCTTTGTATTTTGCGTTTGCATAGTCCCAATTCACAAGATTGTCTAGGAACTTACCTAAATAGTCAGGGGCTAAATCAACAGCACGCCATCATCTTGTCGCCGCAATCACTGCATAATTTCTTACATAGACTTATGTGTAGGCGCAGACTTAATATACCCGCTTGCACTGATAAATAGCAATACCGCCAGTCCAGTGCCAAGCATCTCCATAATAAACAGCGTCTGCCCCATCGGTTCTACCGAGCGCGGAAAGATATTAGCAATGTCCGCCACATACACCACAAAATATTCTACCGCGAGTAGTTGCAGTATCTTGCCACGCATCGTCTGACCGTCCAGCCCCGCAAACAGTTGCCAGATGCTGAGCACCACAAGAGTGATCAAAAACACTGTGAATAGAGTGATGACTATCGGTGGATAATCGGGGAATACTCGCGTCTTAGTCAATACACTGAGTATCATAAAGCACAGGTTCAGCACCGAGAGTGTCAATGTGGCCAGTACTGCAATGCGCGCTTTATTCACCCTATCCTCCTGTCTGCATTTTAGGTTCGTGTCGCCTGTATTATAGCGCTATCAATACCGTTTTTATTGATAAAGGTTAGCTGGCAGCATCGTTATTCGCTATCCACTCCTTTTTTAAAATGGCATATTGCAACGTATCTTCGTACTTTGGCGTGCCGTCTGCATTTTTGATAAACGAGATAAACTCTACAAAGTGCCCTTCTTGACGAAAGCCCAAACGCTCGCACAGCTTTTGTGAGGCGGTATTGTCAACCTCGACATACGTATAAATGCGTCTGGCGTCCTGTTCGGTAAATAAAAAATCAATAAACGCACGCGCACTTTCGCTAGCGTATCCTTTGCCGTGAAAATGCTCATTAAAGTTCCAGCCTACAGAGTAGGTATCAGGCTCTTCTTTGATAAAGAAAATCTCACCAATCAGCTTATCAGAGTCTTTGAGACATACGGCAATATAATCACCAACTTTTTGTCTTTTGGCAATTTTTGTCAGTGCTTCATCAATCGAGGTGATTTTATCGCCTGCAAAACAGCTGGGTATAGGGTTGGACAGATATGCCAATAAGTCAGCAGCGTCATGTTCTGCAAAGTCTCGTAAAATGAGGCGCGGTGTGTGTATGGTTGTCATTATTGTCATCTCATTATTTGTCTGGGTCATACTTTATCAAAGTCAGTAGTTTTAGTATCAAGCACAGCTATCTTACTTCGATATGTTTACTGTCTCATTGGTTTTTATGATCAAACTCCAAACCAAAAAAAAGGACACTTCTCAGTGTCCTTTTTTGTATCAAATGCTTGGTTAAAGATTACTCTTCAACGCCAGCGTCTTGACCTTTATATTTTGCGTTTGCGTAGTCCCAGTTCACAAGCTTGTCTAGGAACGTGTCAACATAGTCAGGACGACGGTTACGGTAATCTACATAGTACGCATGTTCCCATACATCACAAGTCAATACGGCTACTTGATTATGTGCAAGTGGGGTATCAGCGTTAGCTGTTTTGGCAATAGACAATTTGCCACCAACTTTGTCAGCGACTAGCCATGCCCAACCTGAACCAAATTGAGTCAATGCTGCGTTTTTGAACTCTTCACGGAACTTGTCATAGCTACCGAAATCTTCTTCGATTTTGCCTTTTAGATCGCCAGTAGGTTCGCCGCCGCCGTTGGTTGGCGTCATGCAGTTCCAATAAAACGTGTGGTTCCATACTTGGGCTGCTTGATTAAACATACCTTGCTTGCTCTCATCTTTAGCAGTTGCTTCGATGATTTCTGGCAATGTTTTGTCTTCTAAACCAGAACCTGGTAATAGCTCATTTAGCTTGTTCACATAAGCAGCATGATGTTTGTCATGATGGTATTCTAGTGTCTCTGCACTGATATGTGGCTCTAATGCGTCTTTTGCATATGGTAGATCTGGTAAAGTAATATTTGACATAGTTATTTTATCCTTGCTGTTTTTGACCGTTACGTTATAAAAGCTAAATTCTACACTGTTCTTACTTCACAAAATAGCGGTCTAAAGTGGCTGAGTTTATTGTTTGAATTAAATTTTATCGCTTAATACACGTTATTGCTTAACACAGTATCACGTATTATGATGGAGCCAAAACTGATTGGGCTATTGCTTTTGCCCCAACGCCAAGTGGCTGGCTTTATATATGTTTGTTAACTTAATATTCATAAGCCATAAGATATAATTCACTGTAGCTTGCGGGCTAGTATAGCAAACGTGACCGAGAGTATCAGTTACCAAATGTTATAGACCATGCTTACAAGCGCACAGAAAACCATCCTTATCCACATGACGGAATGATACCATGAGTACCATTGACACCCCGATACTCTCTAAAACTTTCTCTACCCAATCAGCACCCGATAACCAATGGGTACTCGCCAGTAATAATAAAGGTAAACTGGCTGAGTTTCAAAGGTTGTTTGCTGAAGCAAATCTGAATGTAACGATTGTACCGCAAGGTGAGCTGGGCATCGAAGACGCCGTCGAAGATGGTCTAAGCTTTGTAGAAAACGCCATTATCAAGGCACGACATGCCAGCCGTATCAGTGGACTACCTGCGATTGCCGATGACTCTGGTTTGTGTGTTCCCGTACTGGGCAACGCGCCTGGTATTTACTCTGCACGCTATGCAGGCGAACACGGTAATGATGACAAAAACAATGCCAAGCTTGTCAATGATTTGCAGGCGATGCGCGGTGAGCAGCCTATTAAAGGCATGTTCGTTTGCGTTTTAGCCATGGTGCGCCACGCGGATGATTCGCTACCAATTATCGCACAAGGTCTATGGCAGGGTGAAATTTTAGAAGCGCCGCACGGTGATGGTGGCTTCGGTTATGATCCATTGTTTTGGTTGCCAGAGCGACAAGCGACAGCAGCAAGCCTAACCCCTACGGATAAAAACCGCATCAGTCATCGTGGTCAAGCGATCCAGCAATTGCTAGCCCAGCTGTCGTTATAGATTTCTATATAAGTAATAATAAAATCTGTCTAGCGCCAATATAGAATGACTGGTCAGCATTTTTTGCAGCCTCTGTCACGCTATACGAACAGCAAGCAAGAGAAATACTTACCAGTCGAACTCAAAATACCTATATCGTTTTCATGTTGAACTGACCATAGCAAACAGATAATTTTTACTTTAATAAGCAGATAGATTATACTGTTCTACTTTTAAAATTTTGTTGAAAGCCCTAATTTGGCTGTATAATTCGCCAAAAAACGTTATTATGCGGCTTATTAACGGTTTATGATTGATATTTGATAGCGTCTATAACCTCGACATTCTCAACCATTAGTACCAGTGGTGATTGCTTCTGGCACCGATAATGAGTGTGTGCGCTATCATTATCCCCTATTTATTCCAACGGCAAGCCGTCGTACACGCTCATATTTTGAGGCGCGGTTGTCTATTACCATTTAACTCCAAGTACTATTAAATCAAACGTACTATTTAATCCTAAAGGTGTAATGAACATGGCTACAGATTTACAAGTCACAACCAACAAGCTATCTAATAAAGAGACTCAGCTAACGGTTAAAGTACCTGTCGAAAAGATTCAAAACAAAGTTGAAGGCCGTATTCGCCAAGTTGCGAAAACTGCCAAAATCGACGGTTTCCGTAAAGGTAACGTTCCTATGTCACACATCCGCTCTCAGTACGGTGCTGGCATTCAACAAGAAGTGATCAACGATGTAATCCGCGATACTGTATTTGAAGCGATCAAATCTGAAGACATCCGCGCGGTTGGCATGCCTAACATCGACGACGTGAAACTTGAAGACGATTTCTTGGTCTATCAAGCCACTGTTGAAATCTTCCCAGAAGTAGATGTACAAGGTATTGATGAAATCGAAGTTGAACGTCACACTGCACAAGTGAGTGAAGAAGACGTTGATACCATGATCGAAAACCTACAAAAGCAACGTGAAGAGTTCGTTGAGAAAAAAGGCATGGCTGCTAAAGACAACCAAGTCACTTTTGATTTTGAAGGCTCAATCGATGGCGAAAAATTTGAAGGCGGCTCTGCTGAAGACTTCAAATTGGTTATCGGTAGCAACCAGATGATCCCAGGCTTTGAAGCGGGTATCAAAGGCATGAAAGCTGGCGAAGAAAAAGTCATCGACGTGACTTTCCCAGAAGATTACCAAGCTGAGAACCTAGCGGGTAAAGAAGCTCAGTTCAAAATCAATGTGAAATTGGTTGAAAAATCTAAGCTACCTGAAATCGATGATGCGTTCCTAGAGCTATTCGGTGTGACCGAGGGCGGCGTTGAGAAATTAAAAGAAGACGTCCGCAAAAACATGGAACGCGAAATCAAAAACGCTGCGCGTAGCCAAGTGAAGCAAGCGACTTTTGATGCGTTGCTAGAAAAGAATGAATTTGACGTACCAAACGCCATGTTAGAGCAAGAAATCGAGCGTCAACGCAACATGATGATGCAACGTTTCTCTCAGCAGTTCGGCGCGAACGCTGACAGCTTCGACAAAGACATGCTGCCAAATGAGCTATTTGAAGAGCAAGCGCTACGTGCTGCCCGTCTTGGCATCATCGTTGCCCGCGTTATCGATACCAAAGGCTTAGAAGTAGATCAAGAGCGTGTTGAAACCTTCATCAAAGAAGCCGCTGAAAACTACGAAGATCCAGCAGAAGTCATCGAGTACTACACCAATGACAAGCAGCAACGCGCTAACATTGAGTCTGTGGTATTAGAAGACCAAGTGGTAGATTATTTGATCAGCCAAGGTAAAGTAACTGACAAAGAAGTCAGCTATCAAGACTTGCTAGCGGCTCAGCAACAACAGCAGCAAGGCATGTAATTTAGTAGGATATTACTTAGCAATTTGCTAGTTACTGGCATTCAGTGCTAAGTGTTATCGAAACATGCTCTAATAAAATGCCCTAACAAACTTGTTAGGGCATTTTTATTGGGGCTTATATATCTTTTTTATAAACAGTTTATAGGCAATCCCCTTGATAAACGCGCATCGACGCCTTATTAATAGGAAGTCACTCCTATTATTGATAGAAAAACATTTTGCACATGAAAAAATTACCATTGCTCCAATAAAAAAGTTACCATTAGTGCAATTATTTTGAACAGCATCTAGAGCGTACCACTGTATCTAGTGAGTGTTATCCCTCAGCGGCAATACTTATAATGATAAACACCGATAACAGCTTGGTCGTTCGTTTTCTTACCCTTATCTTATGTACGTATAAACAGGACATTTTTATGACAGATTATGATCGCATTACTGCCAACCCACATTTTGATATGCTGATGAGTGCGCACAATGAGGTGCAAAATACGCAAGCTGCATTAGTCCCTATGGTTGTTGAGCAATCATCACGCGGTGAACGCTCGTTTGATATCTTTTCACGCCTATTGCGTGAGCGTGTGATCTTTTTGACCGGTCAAGTTGAAGACCACATGGCCAATCTAATCGTCGCCCAGTTGTTATTCTTAGAAGCAGAAAACCCTGATAAAGATATCCATTTATATATCAATTCACCAGGTGGTTCAGTCAGTGCAGGTTTGGCGATTTTTGATACCATGAACTTCATCAAACCTGAAGTATCTACCATCTGTATGGGCGGTGCTTATAGCATGGGTTCATTCTTATTGGCAGCGGGTCAAAAAGGCAAACGTTATTCACTCGCCAATGCGCGTGTGATGATTCACCAGCCTTCAGGCGGCGCACAAGGTCAAGCGACCGATATCGAAATCAATGCGCGTGAAATTCTAAAAACTCGTGCTCGCTTAAACCAAATCTTGGCCGAGCGTACAGGCCAACC
The DNA here is from genome assembly GCF_001606025.1 of Psychrobacter alimentarius. Taxonomy (NCBI): domain Bacteria; kingdom Pseudomonadati; phylum Pseudomonadota; class Gammaproteobacteria; order Moraxellales; family Moraxellaceae; genus Psychrobacter; species Psychrobacter alimentarius. Next base: position 3,009,827 of record NZ_CP014945.1, read on the forward strand.
AGTAGAGAAAATCGAAAAAGACGTCGAGCGTGATTTCTGGTTAGATGCGCAAGAAGCCAAAGAATACGGTTTGGTTGATGAAGTATTAGAGCGTCGCCCTGACTCTTTATAATATTGAGACAAAACCTTGTTAATCATCGAATGCCTCAGCGTATAAGCGCTGTCATTCGTGTGAATCATTAGAATATTTATAAGCGTTAAATTTTAGGAGCGCCTTTTATGGCAGAAGATACTACCCCGCATTGTTCGTTTTGCGGCAAAGCCAAAAGCGATGTACAGCAGCTGATTGCCGCTGACGATGCCAATATTTGTAATGAATGTATTGAGCTATGTACCGATCTAATCGCAGACAGTGCCGAAGACAATGACGACGATAGCGAGATTGATACCTCTTGGGTCAATAAAAAGCTACCAACGCCAAAAGAGCTGCGCGCCAAGCTTGATGAATATGTCATTGGCCAAGACGCTGCCAAAAAAGCGTTATCTGTTGCCGTTTATAACCATTATAAACGTCTAAAAGTCAGCCAGACGCTGGCTCGTGACAGCAGAAAAGCCAAAATCGGCGCGGATGATGCGATGGTAGAGCTTGCCAAAAGCAACATATTGCTGATTGGCCCAACAGGTTCTGGTAAGACATTACTGGCGCAAACTCTAGCACGCCTGCTTGATGTACCGTTTGCTATGGCTGACGCGACGACCTTAACCGAAGCAGGCTATGTCGGTGAAGATGTCGAAAACATCGTGCAAAAACTATTGCAAGCCTCTGATTATGATGTAAGTAAGGCTGAGCAAGGCATCATCTATATTGATGAGATCGATAAAATCAGTAAAAAAGGGGATAACCCTTCTATCACACGCGACGTATCAGGCGAAGGCGTACAGCAAGCCTTGCTAAAGCTCATCGAAGGCACGGTTGCTGCTATTCCGCCACACGGTGGTCGTAAGCATCCACAGCAAGAGCTGATCCAAGTTGATACAAGCAACATTCTTATCATCGTTGGTGGTGCATTTGCTGGTCTTGATAAAGTGATTCAGCAGCGTACTGAAAAAGGCGGCATTGGCTTTAACGCGGATGTTAGCTCAAAAGATGACAGCCGTCGCAGCTCAGATTTGCTGCAACAGGTTGAGCCAGAAGATCTGATCAAATTTGGTCTCATTCCTGAGCTGATTGGTCGTTTGCCTGTGCTTGCTGCGCTACAAGAGCTTGATGAAGAAGCCTTGGTGCAAATTCTCACTGAGCCAAAAAATGCTTTGGTGAAACAGTACAAATATTTGTTCGACATGGAAGGCGCTGAAATCACTTTCACACAAGAAGCACTTGATGCCATCGCCAAAAAAGCCATGGAGCGTAAAACAGGTGCACGTGGTTTGCGCTCTATCGTAGAAAACGCGCTACTTGAAACCATGTATGAGCTGCCATCGATGAAAGATGCCAAAACTGTGATGGTTGATGCTGATGTCATTAACGAAGGTAAGATCCCTAAGATTGCTTAATGTCGTTTACCGACATAGTGCGATTGGAATGAATTTTTCGTAGCCTCTGTTTAGCAGTAAGCAAGGAAAATTTAGATCAATTGCACGTAACTAGTAACGGATCGATCTTACTTAGTATCGACTGGCTTATATAAAAAAGCGTCTGGCATCCTATGCTAAGACGCTTTTTTTATGTCTGTTTTAGCAGTTATTTATTGAGCGACTGAAATGACAGCCACGTCTATGAAACGTAAACCGTGCTACTCATAAATCATGCTAAGGTATATAGTCTATTTAAATAGTCCTATTTAACTTTTAATATTATTACTGGTCTATTGCTCACTTATCGCTCATTAAACAAAGGATTGTTTATCATGCTGAATAATATAACCACTCTGGCAACATCATTACGTCAACACCTACCCTTTCTCCCCTCCAACCATGAGAACGATGATATTGCATCTTATTATCGTAATCATGTTGCTGCTATCACTGGTGCAGGTTCTGGCATGGGGCGCGAGCTTGCGCTTCATCTAGCAAAAATGGGCTGCCATGTTGCCTTGTCAGATATCAATGCGGAGCAGCTAGCACAAACCAAAGACATGCTGGCCGGTTACGATATCCTCGTCACAACGACTGTGCTTGATGTCTCAGACAATCAGGCCATGCAAGCATGGGCGGATAGTGTAATGAGTAATCATGGCAAAGTGCACTTTATCTTCAACAATGCAGGCGTGGCGTTCTCCTCGACGATAGAAGGCGCTAGTATTGAGGAGCTTGAGTGGGTAATGGATATCAATTTTTGGGGCGTGGTTTATGGCACCAAGGCATTTTTACCACTCATCAAAAACAGTGTCAAACAAAGCGAATTGACGAGTGATCATCAAGACAATCAACCCCGCCAGTTTAAAGAACACGGTCATGTTATTAATATCTCAAGCTTATTTGGTTTGACCGCTCAGCCTTCTTACTCTGCTTACAATGCCAGTAAATTTGCGGTGCGCGGCTTTACAGAAAGCCTGCGTCAAGAGCTCAACATTCAACACTGTGGTGTGTCAGCAACTTGCGTGCATCCTGGCGGTATTAAGACAAATATTGCCAATAGCGCGCGTGGTAATGATAGCGTCAGTGACGTAGGCATGCATACGGGTGAGAAAGCCATTAAGAGTTTTAACAAGTTGTTAAAATTTGATGCCAGCGAAGCTGCTTGGGTTATTTTACATGCCGCCGCGACCAATCAGCAGCGCTGCTTGATTGGCAATGATGCCAAGATGGTTGATGCGATTCAGCGGGTCTTTCCGTCACATTATAGTCAAGTGCTAAACGACATCACCAAATTTTCTCGAAAGCTAAAACCGCGACGTACTTCTAAGCACAATCATAAAACGGATGTTACGTCATAAGTAAAGACGTTCTATCGTAGTCACTCAAAATCAAAAAGCTCAGCTAACTAGACAGCTGGGTTTTTTACTCAGTACGTGAGTGATAATGATCATTCAAATCAGACCAAATATAGCCAAGCCACTATAAAACACATATCTTGCTGCGAAGATAATTGCTATGTCGCCTTTATCCGCGCAGACACAGCTAACAAGGAACATTTATCTTAGTAGCGCGTTGCCACATTTGTCATCATTTTATTTGGGACTGACCATAGCATACAGCTATTAAGGCAGTTTCATATCGCCATCAACTAGCCAGCCCACACGTCGCATGATATAAGCAACCAAACCTGCGATTATCCCAGGCAATACAAACATCAGTAAGACAATGGCAACCCATAGCTGCGTCGTACTCATAATACCTTGTGATGCTTCAATGACACCAAAGACCCCAACTAGGCCAGCCGTACCCATACCCGCGCCTGTCGCCGTACACGCCAAGCCAAAACCAACGGTGGCAATCGGCCCAACAATCGCACTGGCGATAACCGCTGGTAACAGGATTAAAGGTTTTCTAAATACATTGGGGATTTGAAGCATACTGGTGCCAAGACCTTGAGAGACGACGCCACTAATACCGTTGTCCTTAAAACTGGCAACCGCAAAGCCAATCATATGCGCTGCACAACCAACAACTGCGGCACCGCCCGCCAAACCACCAAGTCCAATCGCAATACAAATAGCGGCGCTTGAGGTCGGCAGTGTCAATAAAATACCAACCACAACGGCAATGACAATGCCCATCAGTAATGGCTGTAATTCAGTGGCCGCCTGAATACCTTGCCCAATAGCAGAAACCCCTGCCACGATGGGCGGATTGAGCAGTGCGCAGACCAATAAAGCCACTGCGCAAACCAGCAACGGCACCAATAAAATATCAAGCTTTGTCTTGCCAGCGATCCAAGTACCAGCGCGATAGGCAAATACAGACGTCAAATACGACCCTATTGGATTACCCGGCACCGCTACAAATGTCGCAGGGCCACCAACTTGCGAGGTAAAAAGCTCTCCTGCCATTAATGCTTCAGAATGCGCACCCAGCATACCAGCTACCAAGCAGCTAAGCATCACTAACGTTGGCGCTTTTAGATAATAAGCAACTCCGACGCCAATGCCAGCGCCCATCAACACTGAGGCCAGCTTGCCAACTGCCACCAATGCTGGCAAACCCAACCATCCACCAATCTGCGAGATGATTAGACCTGCAATCAACGTGACAAATAGTCCCAATGCCATACCTGTGAATGCATCGATAAAATACTTTTGAAAAAAAGCTTTGATCGAGCTGGATGGCGGTGTTGCTGAGTCAGATACAGTCATGGCCTTACTCTTTATAAAGGGTAAAATAAAATTGGATAAACCAAAAGATAGAAGATTTTAAAGACAGAGTTTTTTATAGAGAATTAGAATCAAAAAAAGCGTCATTGCGACGCTTTTTTTGATAAACAGACTTTTAATGCTACTAAACATCCTTCACTCTAACGGCGCTGTTCGACAATAATAGAATCAATACCATTGTTTTGTAGACGCTGCTGAGCAGTGGTCACTGCCTGACGATTATTCATTGGACGTGAAATGACCTGATAAATTGGTAAGCCATTGCCTGTGGTGTTTTTTACCACTCTTGCGTCGACACCCGCCATCAGTACTTGCGCACGGCGACGATCTGCTTCATCTGCATCACCGAAGCTGTTAATTTGCAAAATGTAGGTAGCAGGCTTAGCTGGTTGCACACTTGCCGTACCAGCACCTGCATTGTTTGCCCGATTGCTCGTATTATTATTACTGTTGCTATTGGTCGCTGGCGCCTCATCATAAGTCGCATCTTCTTCAACGATAACAATATCGTTGCTACCATTGCTGGTTGTTGCGTTATTACCACCATTTGGCTCAATTGTCGTACTTTCAGCGATACCAAAATTACCCATATCATCAGGCTGAGTCACAACAACATCCGGCTCGAAGGCACCCATATTATCTGATTGATCAGTGTTCGTATCGGTGATCTCTTCATCAGGAATGGTAGCCATTTCTTGATTGGGTAAGATATCATAGAACTCATAATCGCTGTTATCAGTATCTGTATCAACGCGTGGCTGTACCTGCCTGTCAGGATCATTCTCAGCGCTACTATTAGCAGGGCTAAAATCGAATAACGGTGAAAGGTAGATAAATACCCCGATCATTAACGTCAAAATCGCACCGACAAACATCCATAATAAGCCTGATACGCTACTTGATTTGCGCTTTTCTGTTGCGCCTTTAGGTTTTTTGGCTAGCATGGATCTGGTTCTCCCTACAGAATCTATCTATCATCAATTTATTGCTATCAGCTGTCTATACTCATTCTACATGCTAGAAAACTATCATATATCAGACAGCTACCACATGTTAGAAAGTTACTACATACTAGACGGTGCAGACAATCCTAACAGCCCCAAGCCATTGGCCAATACTTGTCTGACTGCCTTGGACAAACGCAAACGTGCCTGCATTAAGTCTAGCTCATCAGCACTTGGCGTTTCACCTGAGGTGACGCTCACTGGCAAGATACGATTGGTGTCGTACCAGCCGTGGAATAAGGCAGCAAGCTCTTTTAGATAGTTGGTCAAAACGTGTGGCTCGTAGCCTGTCGCGGCACGTAATAACGTCGCCGGATATCCTGCCAACAACTTAATCAGCTCGTCTTCATTGGGCGCGGTCAGCAAGTCCTGATGTGACAAACCAAGCGTATCATCTACCGCAAGACCATGACTTTGTAGTTTTTCTAACACTCGGCAGACGCGCGCATGTGCATACTGGATATAATAGACTTGGTTGTCTTTGCTTTGTGATTTGGCAAGTTCCAAATCAAAATCAATATGTACTTCAGGCTTACGAGCGACATAATAAAAACGTGCCGCATCGTTGCCCACTTCAGCACGCAGATCGCGTAGGGTAACAAATTGACCCGAGCGCGACGACATTTGCACTTTTTCACTACCACGCCATAACGCCACAAACTGTACCAGTACTACGTCTAAACGCTCTGCATCGATCCCCAAAGCCAATAGAGCAGCTTTTACACGTGGGACATAACCATGGTGATCAGCGCCCCAAACGTTGATAACCTTATCAAAACCGCGATCGAACTTGTTTTTGTGATAAGCGATATCAGAGGCAAAATACGTTGACTGACCATTGGCACGGCGTACCACACGGTCTTTTTCATCGCCAAAATCGGTCGATTTAAACCAGATATTGCCGTCTTTTTCGTATAGGTAACCTTTTTCATCTAGAACTTGTAGTACTGGCTCAATCTCGCTATCGATAGATCGTTCGCTGAACCAACACTCATAACTCACACCAAAGTCATTTAAATCATCTTTGATATCGGCCAAGATACTGCTTAATGCCGCATTTAAAAATAGCTCGTAGCCATCGCCAAGCAGGACTTTGCTACCCGCAATCAAACCGTCGATGTGTGCTTCTTTATCGCCTGAGACGACCGTTTTTTCACCATCAGCACTGATCTCAAACTGAGCATCTTCTGGCGCATCCTTGGCAACGTCTGCAAAACTATGGACGTAGCTGTCGCCATGTTGCATTTTTAGTGTTTGGGCGATATCACTGACATAGTCACCTTGGTAGCCATTGACTGGGAACGTGATTTGCTGACCATTTAACTCTAAATAACGCAAATAGGTACTGGTCGCTAAGATATCCATTTGACGACCCGCGTCATTGACATAATACTCGCGCGTGACATCGTAGCCGATTGCTTCTAGGAGGTTTGAGACACTCATACCAAACGCAGCACCGCGACCGTGACCGACGTGCAGACTTGACGTTGGATTGGCAGAGACAAACTCAACTTGTACCTTTTGACCGTCAAACTGATTACTCAGACCAAAACGTTCCTGTAAAGTAAAGATATCATCTAATACCGAAAACTTGGCTTCCGAGTTTAAAAATACATTAATAAAACCAGGACCTGCGATTTCTACTTGGCGAATGTCTTGGTTTTCTGGTAGCGCGTTGACGATTTTTTCGGCAAGCTGACGCGGATTGGCTTTGGCAGCTTTGGCCGCAGTCAGCGCAATATTGCTGGCAAAATCACCATGGCTCAGATCTTTGGTACGCGTGATTTGGCTGTTATTTTGCCAATCATTAGGTAGCGTACCATCGGCTTGTAACGTTTGAATGGCATCATTGAATAGGGATGCAAGTGTATCAATTTGGGTTTGTGACATAGGGTTTTGAACTCAGTTAAATAAACAACAAAAACAGGGCAAAAATGTGGTGAATGCGAGCAATCGATAACTGCTTATTATAATAGCGACCGATATTGCAGGGGACAAAAAATATAAAAATAAATAACCTGTAAATATAGCAATCTTTGCGCGTCATTGCATCATTTGCACCAAAATTAGCACTAAAATCTTACGCTTATGACAAATAGCCTTAATAACCTATCAAATAACAAGGAGGGTTTATACTTTTGACTATGTTAAATTCAGTTATATTCTATCTATCGCTTCGTATTGCAAGTAAATACTAAATAACTGGCTAGGCCAATTGTAACGTTCCTGTTTTTCGATACTGAGCAGTCGTTTATACCTACCTGCTTCCGCGTTATAATAGTGGTTTGTACTGCGCTTCTAAACCAGATAAATCCTAGAAGACGCGTTACTACTTTTTTATAGGATTACGCTATGTTTGCTATTGCTGCCAGTACTATTACCAGTTGGGGCTTGTACGTTTTATTGCCGATATTCATCGCTTTTTTATTCTTTATCATGTGGGACATCTCCAAAACATCTGAAGCTGGTCGTGCTGGTACTTTTTGGATATTTGTCGCATTGGGCGCAGGCTCTGTCGGTTTTATACTTAAGATAATAATGGAAGTGGCTTTCAAAAGATGGCTAATATAACTTGTCTTTTTTTATTTTACTCTGTCAGCGTCGTATCTGTTTATATTAAAGTCGACTTTATTGAGTGTCATCCACTTTGTTTGTAATCTCGCTTACGTAGGTTGGCAAATCCCACGCGCCACCAGCAAAGCCGCGACACATTCCTGTACTCGTCTCTTCGCTTTTGGTAAATGTTTTACCATCCCAAATCCATGTCGCATGATTCCAGCAATCACCGATGCCGCGGTCTTTATTAGCTGCCCAGATTTCACCTGCCTCATACTCATTGCCTGCTGTCGTGATAAGCATAGGATTGCTAGGTTTTTCGTTATTAATAAGCCAATAACCAGTGCTCGAGTTATAAGGACCGGACCAACAGAGATGGCTGGCTAACGTATGGGTGGCGTCTACGGGTGTAAATTCCCAGTCTAGTCTATCAGTGCCATACTCTGACATCCGTTGATACGCTTCGGTTTTTGGATTAACCAGCTCACAAGCACCCATCGCATTTCCAGCGCCTGTGAGCTGCTCAGAATCAATATCGACCCACTTGTTTATATTTTGCTGAAAGTATTTAAGTTTTGATGGGGCTAGTGCATTGCTATCCTTTGCTGAATACGCAAATGCTTTTTTGATGTTGGGTTTTGGTTTAGCCGCTTTAGGGGTTTGTCGATTGCGATTATTTTTACTGACCAGTGCTATTGGTGTTCCTACTCGACCCTGCACGTCATCGAGCTTAAGCAATACTGCCGACATCCCTTTGTCACTGATATACCATTGCTTGTCATCCGCTCTGATCTCTATCTTGGTTGCGACACGAGCATGGTTGATCAGTGCCTGCGTTTGCTTGGTGGATAAATCATATATTGGAGAGTCTTTTGCAGCTGGCTGTAAAGTCCCATAATTTTTACCATTTAACCAAAGCTCAGCATGATCAAAGCTATCCTCTGAAGATTCTAATATAAATTGAACCTGCACTGTTGGCAGGGCTACTTTTGGCAATACTGTAAGCAATATCGAGGCTGGCGTATCTAATTGACTCTCATCTGCATACCCTGCTGCGCGGCAAGTCAATGTATTATCACAAACCACTTGCCAATCGTCCTGTACAAAGCCCCAGCCTTCAGACGGTGTCCCATAGGCAGCATGAGCTGATATGGACGTTAATGGCAGAACACCCATCATAGTGCTGAGTAAAATCGTTAATTTTTTCACTGTCCATTCTCCTTATGATAGGTCAGTACGTGCTATTTTTTGGCAATTAAGGTTGCGCGCATCGGAGCAGGATAGCCTTCGATTGTCTTTGTGAAGTCATTGGGATCTAAAAAATCTGCTAACGAATGATAGGTCATCCATTCGGTTTGACGCTGCTCTTCCACAGACGTTACCGCCACATCAACACAGCGCACGTCTGAGAACCCTACCTTTTCTAACCAACCGATTAACGCTGCGACTGAGGGTAAAAAATACACGTTGTTCATCTGAGCATAACGATCATGTGGCACCAGTACGGTATTGGCATCGCCTTCGATGACCAACGTCTCAAGTACCAACTCACCCCCTTTGACAAGTTGTCCTCTTAGCTGCTGTAAATGCTCAAAGGGCGACTGACGATGATAGAGCACACCCATACTAAATACAGTATCAAATAACTGGCTGTGCTCTGGTAATGCTTCTAGTGGTACAGGAATATAATGGGTACGGTAGCGGCCAGTCTCATGAGCATCAGCACTACCGACAAAATGCCTAATCGCCATGAACTGATGATAAAACAAGCAAGACGGATCGATAATGATGACCATGTCCGCCCCAGCACCAGCCATGCGCCAGCCGTGATAACCAGAGCCGCCGCCCACGTCTAATACACGACGACCGTCAAGCCTACCAAAATGCGGCGCAACTCGTTGCCATTTCCAATCACTATGCCACTCGGTATCAATCTTTATCGCCGATTCATCATTACCAATCTGAAAAGGGCCTTTGCGCCACGGCATCAGCTGCTTTAATAACGCTATCGTTTGTTTATGCTGAGATTGATTAAGACTTGCGTCAATCGTCAATGTATCACTATTGAGATCGACGTGATTGACGGTCAACTTTGGTAAACGTGCCACTGACGCTTGATAAGCAGGGGCATGCGCGTAGTTGGCTTTGTCTTTGATAGCATTTAACCATGTGGGTAATCGCGTCAGCCATTCATAAGCGCTCGGCTGCTGCTGGGCCAGTTCTAATAGGGTTAAATACAGTTCGCGTTCGGCGTGCGTGATCGTGTCGTTGAGCATAAAAGCAGATTACCGTATTGATTGTTATTTAAATGAATAAAATTAAAAGAGTTAGAACAAAAGAGGATGAGCCTCAAAGTGGGAGTGCTTTAAAGGTGAGAAAATATGCGTGGCGCTGCTCGATGTTATTTAAAACCTTATTGGCGCCTTTTCCCCTGCTTAGTTAGATAAACTATGGCGCAACTGATCTTAATTTATAGCTTAATATTATAAAGCCCTTCATAGTAAGAGGGCATATTTAAATACAGCTCCTGAGTAGCATATGCTAAAGTTTCTAAATTATCGGAATGTATTCTTCTTTTTTTGGCAAGTTCTGCATACTTTCCACCTTCGTCCTCCCATACGTTTGTAAGTCTCTCAAGACCACCCATAAATAACTCTAAACCAGTTAAAATCATAACGTAGGCTCTAACTTCTTTATTTTTATTATCATAACCACGTCCCCAGTCAGCTAACTTCCTTAATCGCTGAACTTCATCCACCGAAAACTCGTCAAAACTTTTCATCGTTGCAAAAACCAAAATTGACTTAGGAAATGTTTCTGCTAGAAGTTTCATTTTTTGAATATCAGAATCTTTAAAGGCGTCTTTTGCAAAGCTCTTTGCTTCTCCAAAAACAATATTAGTAGGTTTATTTAAACCTACAATTTTTTCTCTTTGTGCCCACAAGATAAAATCGGCTTCTGCTTTTTCTCCAGACTGAAGCGTTAGTTCCTGTCCACTAGACCATGTAATATTAAGCATATGAGAATAGCTAACCTTTCTAACGAAAAAATGAATCGCTAATGAAGCAGCATATCCACCTCTGGCGTAATCAGGTAAAGCAAAAGCACCAACCACTCTATATGACCATCTTGATAAGCTTGAATTAGAAGGATCCAAAATAGGAAAATTGAAAAACTTCAAGCATCTGTTACATGATAGTTCATAATTTAAGTTATTGATCTCGTACCAATTCCAACTATCACATTTAGAACATTTTAACTCTAAACCAAGCTGTACAATTTTTTGCGAAACCAGTCGACTTGCTGGCTTTTTATTATTTTTCGTATTAATCCTATTTTTAAATTCTTCCGCATGCATGCTCCTCGTTAACGGTTTATTGGTCATATCATTGAGTCGTTCAACAATATTTTTATTTGCCAAACTAGATAACTGAGGAACACCACCAATTGTTTCAATGATTTGTTGAACGGATTTTCCAGCATCGGATACAGTTGCTTTAATCTCATATTTACTTAACCATTGGTTAATAGCTTCTGTACCATTATGTAAATTCCAGTATTGTCGATTAATACTTTCAGGAAATATAGTTAAGCCTTCAGTTGTAGGAAGTAAGAAATCTCTATGATAATTGAATTTTGGAAAAACAGGGTTTCTGTAATTAGTAGGAAAGCATGTCAGTGTCCGACTTTGATTTCCCCAGTCTTTAATATTTATCACGTTTGCCCAAAGCGGCTTATGATGATATTTTTTCTTTATGAAATCAGGAGCTATCGTATCAAATTGAATTTGTGGCTTCTCATACTCATATGTTAAAGCAATATCTCTATTAACTTGCTCGAAAATTAATATCGACCTTTGTAACTCCATAGGATTGTCAGATTTATCAACTCTAATATCTGGATACCAAAACTGTAGTATGGTCTTATTCTCGTTACCAGAGAGATATTTGTTATAAATTTCACTACCTTTATCTTCGGAAATGGAACGAGAGAACATGATAGTTGTTCTGAAAAAGTATTCTTCTTGATGCGGACGCGCACGATAGTTATCAGATATGAACTCATTACAGAAGTCTGCTAGCTTTGCTATCCACTGCATAGGTATAGCAACAATATTCTTATAGATAATACGTAAGTTCCAATAATCGATTAGATCTCTAGGAGCTTCTAAGTCAAATATGAATAATCTTGCATCAGGCGATGATTGATGATATTGAATATCTATATCTGCATGAGTGGCATCAAGTGGTGAAAGGTTACTGCCCTGATATAGTTCTATTAATGAAATATCATTCAGCTCTACTTTTTTCGGATCAAAAACATCTATAAAACCTTCTTCGAAAAAACATAATTCAGGTGACTTACTAAATGAACCGAAAATACAAGATGTAAATAATTGATTCTTCTTATTCTCTGAAATGACATTTACAATATTTACTTTATGACGTCTTTCGAACTGATACTTCTTTTCGTAAAGATCTACGTATAAGTCATATACTGTAAGCCCATACTTATCATCTAATCCGTGTTCATCAACACTAAGCAAATCATCAACTTGTAAAACCCTCTCTTTATCAAAAACAAAGTCTTTTGTCATACTTTCTTCTGTTTCGACAATAAAATCAGGTTCAAAAAAGTCAAGATAATCATTCAATATTTTCGTTGCGTTGTATGTCTTATGGTCGCTTCCCCACCACTTAGGTACTCTTTTGAAATATGGAACTATAGGATTATATTTTCCACCCCATAACAGCGTATTTATCTGAAACACTTTTTCTAGATTTTTCTTATCGTTAGGTTTTACAAGAAATAAGAATCTTATAGGTCTAAGTTTAATATCTAATCGAATCTCATCCATAATTTCAACTCAGTAACCAAGTAGAGTGCGCCAAGCCAAGCGCACCGATAAAATAAGTATCTATTCAGATTAATACAATAAAAGTAAGATCAGCTTCTATTGTTTATTCAAACAACCTTACTTAAACGCCACAATTGAGACAAAGTTTAAAAACTGAAACCACGTTAGGTGACGTTTAAAGCCAACTTGATCTAACCGTGCATGATGCTCATCTAGCGTATCCGTAATCAGCACATTTTCTAACGCATTGCGTTTACCGCTGATTTCCATCTCGGTATAGCCATTGGCGCGTTTAAAATCATAATAACGCTCAACCAACCATGCATCATACTGCTCATCAAAGGCATGCGTTTTTTCGGTCAACACCAATATACCGCCTTCGCTCAGCGCCGTATGTATCTTCTCTAACACCGCGACTCTATCGGCTGCTGGCAAAAACTGTAGCGTTAAATTTAAAATCACCATGTCGCACGGCTCAAGCTCAACGTCACGAATATCCGCGGTGATGACTTCGATATCATGCTCAGGATAATTGTCACTCAATAACGTCGTGGCTTCGGTCGTCATTGCGGGCGAAATATCAATCGCTTTGATTTGCAAATCTTGCGGATCAAACTCACCAGATAGCGTCATACTGGCAGCGCCTAATGAACAACCCAAATCATAAACACGGCTGACACGCTGACCACTGTCGCTTTGTTGGCGATACTTGCAGTGACGGCGGGCAAATATGGGCAGCATGGCCAATACCTGACCGTAACCAGGAACACTACGGCGAATCATATCAGGAAAACATGCCACCACTTGCTCATCGAAGGAAAAGCGCGCCGCTTTATCTAATGGCGTGGTGAATAGGATGTCGTGTTTAGTAGGATCAGGTTGGCTCATGAGGCGACTCGTTTTTTGATAATAAAGCTTACATTAGAATATAGTTGTGTGTTTTGCCAAATCCGTCAATCAAGAGTAGGCGAACGTAGCAAAAGCCCATTATAACATTACTGTTTGTTACTTATCGCGACTAGATGCCCTGCTAAGCTAAATGCGTATTGCTGAGTGATTAGTTAATGAGTGACTGGCACTTGGCTCATACTTATAAAAATAAGGAAAAAATTATGCAAACCATCGTATTAGGCGGCGGCTGCTTTTGGTGCACCGAGTCGGTATTTTTATCTATAAAAGGCGTACAGTCTGTCATATCTGGCTATATGGGCGGCGATGCGGTTTCTGCCAACTATAAAGATGTCTGTAGTGGCAATACTGGACACGTCGAAGTCATCAAAGTCGAATTTGATGAGTCTGTTGTGCCATTAGAAGTAATCCTTGATGTTTTCTTTGCGACCCATGATCCCACCACAATGGATCGTCAAGGCAATGATGTCGGTAGCCAATATCGTAGCGTGGTGTTTTACACAGACGAAGATCAGAAACCAACGGTTGACCGTACTATCAATAAACTGCGCGATATGGGTCTTAATATCGTCACAGAAGTCCATCCTGCGATTGAGTTTTTTGAAGCAGAAGACGAACATCAAGACTTTTTTAACAGGAATCCAGGCCAAGCGTATTGCAACTTTGCGATACCGCCAAAGCTTGCCAAACTGCGTAAAGAGTTTAGTCAGTATATGACAAGTTAAATGAGTGATTAAAAAATCATGTTCGATACTAGCCAAACGCTTAGACAATAGGTGTTTGGCTTTTTATTGGGTTCAGCACTCTCAAATAAGACGTTATTATAAAGATATCAACAGATAACTATAGGTAGGCGTAAATTATGAATCCCGAATTTTGGCAAAATCGTTGGCAAGAAAAGCGTATCGGCTTTAATCAGTCTGAAGCAAGTCCGTTGTTAATAAAACATTGGTCAGAGCTAAACCTGCCAGCTGGTAGCCGTATTTTTGTGCCTTTGTGTGGCAAATCAATCGATATGGTTTGGCTAGCATCACAAGGTTATGACGTGATCGGTGTTGAATTGGTGGAATCCGCTGTACAAGCGTTTTTCAATGAGCAAAACATTAAGCCTACCGTATTTCAGCATGCAGAAAACCCAGCTATTACCTGCTATCAAGGCCAGCTTTTGGGTCAAAAAGTAGAACTATGGGTCGCTGATATCTTTGCATTAACGGCTGAAAATATCGGAATTGTTGACGCAGTTTATGATAAAGCGGCACTGATTGCTCTTCCAGCTGATATGCGTTCCAACTATAGCGAACAATTACGTAAAATTAGCGGCAATGCGCCACAGTTGCTAATAACGCTCAATTACGATCAAAGTAAAAAGGATGGGCCGCCCTTCTCTATCAATCATGAGCAAGTGCAGCAATATTATGGCAGCCATTATCAAATTGCTGAGCTGGCATCAGAACCCGCTTCTATAGGCTCAATGCCTGAGCTAACAGTCAGCGAGCAGGTTTGGCTATTGAGTGAATAATAAACAGGTGATTCATCAAAAAAAAATGTAAAAAACCAGTGGTTATTAGATTTTCTATTTCCAAAAACCTCTCACAATATCACGGTAACGTCAGCTTATAGTAACTGAGTGCTGCGATACCTTTTCTTTATTATTGAGATTGGTTACTCTAAGTCCATACTGCCATTAGTCGCTTTTATCTCCATTCACGATTTCGATGCTTATAGGATATTTTCATGCGTTTGACTCCTTTCTCTACTTTATCGCTGCTTAGTATGGCAGTTGGCCTCAGTCTTGCCAGCACAGCACAAGCTGCGCGGCCACCAGCACCAGACTTATCCAACAGTGAGTTTCAACAATGTCTGGATAGACTGCAAAGCTCTAGTAAATTTAGCGGCGTCAACAGCTCTACTTTTAATAACTATCGCCCTACCCAGCCCGATCCTAGTGTGATTCAATCGCTCAACTACCAACCTGAATTTCAAAAAGACGTTTGGGATTATTTATCAGTGCTTGTAGATAAAGAGCGTGTCGAAGATGGTATCCGAGCTAAGCGTCAATGGCGCGATACACTCCGTCAAATCGAATCGCGTTATGGGGTAAAAGCTGAGCACGTCTTAGGGGTATGGGGTGTCGAATCTAACTTTGGTCAGACTTTGGGCAAAAAACCCTTATTTGAGTCTTTAGCGACCCTATCATGCTTTGATCGTCGTCAAAGCTATTTTCAAGGAGAGTATGCCAACGCCCTAAAAATCGTACAAAACGGTGATATTGCACCGAATGACATGACAGGCTCTTGGGCAGGTGCCTTTGGTCAAACGCAATTTATGCCGAGCACTTTTTTAGAATTAGCAGTCGATTTTGATGGCGATGGTCGTCGTGATTTGGTCAATAACGTGCCTGATGCCTTGGCTTCTACCGCCAACTTCTTAGACAAACGTGGCTATCGTACGGGCGAGCCTTGGGGTTATGAAGTCAAGTTACCTAGTGGATTTTGGGCAGCCTCTAATCGCAAAGACAAAAAATCTATCAGCCACTGGCGCAACCAAGGCATCACGCTTGCCAATGGTAGCCCATTACCTTCTGACTTGAGTAGCGCAGGCTTATTGTTACCAGCTGGTATGGAAGGTCCTGCGTTTTTAGTCGGTAAAAACTTTGATACGTTTTACTCGTACAATGCATCAGAAAACTACGCATTGGCCATCGCTCACTTATCAGATTTGATCACGCGCGAAGACAGCAGCAAAACCGACTTTGTGACTGCATGGCCGACAGACGATCCAGGTATCAGCCGCCAGCAAGCCAAAGATATTCAGCAGGCATTAATCAATGCAGGTTACGATATTGGCGGTGTTGATGGTATCATCGGAGACGGTACGCGCACAGCGATTCAACAATACCAGTCTAGTCGCGGCATATTCCCAGCCGATGGCCGCGCTGGTCAAAAGTTCTATCGTGCCATTGTTGGCAATACTGCACCTAGTGGCGCTCAATCTACCAATCAATATGCTCAACCATCAAATAGTCAGCCATTACAACCTGCTTCTGCTGACCGTATGGGACAGCTGATCCAACAGCAAACGACTCCTTCTAACACTTACTCAACACAGCCATCGGCTCAACCAGCAAAATCTGGTAATGTGCGTTATCGCCGTGTCACTGATGCTAGTGGTGCTGTGAAGTTGGTTCGTGTGGATGAAGGGTCGTAGTATTAAATGATCTAATGGGTACAAAAAAGGCCACGCTGATAGAAGCGTGGCCTTTTATATGGTTTATAACATTAATGATGCAGAGCTCTAAATATCAGTAATGAATGGCAGTTAGCCCGAAAAGAGCCTAGACAATCGGTGGTGGATTCGGTTTGCCATTGTCACCGTTCCAATTCTCACGCGCCTTCTCATCCAAATCGGCTGGCGTTTTTGGCTCCCATTTGCCGTTTTCTTTCCAAGTGGCATCGCCCCAATCCGCATCTTCTTCTTTTCTATCTAGCTCTTTATACACTTGGCTTGGATCAATACCGCGACGCTTCATATCTGCTATTTGCTCTTCTAAAGTATGAAACTTCTCAGCATCATGCATGGACTTTTCTAAACCATCCAATTCTTTTAATAATTCATCATTTTTAGAGTTACTCATGGTGCACTCTCCTTAACTAGTCCGTATTGTTTGATGCATTTATAATTTTAGTACAAGTAATAAAATAAAACTCCTACCTTATAAACTTTATTATCGTTAGTCTCATCCTATTTCACAACCGTTAGCGCGTATGCTTTGTATTACAAAACGTAGTCTTGGCTATACATACATTGATACTATGCTAGACATCCTTCTTATAAAAGTATATTAATGCCGTCAACAGTCAGTACGGGACGATAATAATCTCACTCTTCAGTATTTAACAAACTTTTTGCATAAAATGTCAATTTCCAAAGCTCTTGTGAGACTCGATTGCCATAAGTGGTGAGTTGTATCCAATTTGCACTGACCAATTGCCGCTGCAGTTTATTAAAGTCATCTTGAGAAATTTGACAGCGCGAGACCGCGTGGACGTTTGGCATATCTTGTTTGATATCTTGTTCAGCTTTGGTTGCTATCAAACGATTAATGAAATTTTGCAGTCCATAGCTGGAAAAAGTCGTCGGTATTTTTATCAACACGGTCAGGACTTCCTGCCAAGTTAATATCATGCTTCTAGTAACATCTGTCAAATTACCGCCCTCATAGGCCTGAGCACTGTAATAAATATTGAAAGATTCTTGCAACGCTATTGGTTTGCTAACACTGTCGGTCATGACATCATTATCAAAAGACTCATCTTTTTTGATGGCTTTACTATTAGACAGAAGATCGGAGAACCTTTCAGATACCGTCTGTTTGCTAAATTCAATGAGTTCTTCACTGCCTCTTGCCCAGCCTCCTACCACTTTGTGATGGCTCAATGTACTGTAGTAAGCCTGCACTATAAGTTGGTCGATGTCTTCTTCTGTATCGTAATAATAAAGCTGATTGTCTTGTCTAACAACTAACTTGATAAACTCTTGCAACTGACGACTGATACTTGCATCCTGACGATGGTTTTTGATCAGTATGATTAAAGGCTTGGTTTTGGCTTTGGCATTCAAATAGCTCAAATGCATTTGGCTCACACCAGTTTTTTGTACTGTGCCGTAGTTGTCCCCGATTAGCATCAATGCATAATCACAAGAATCGATACATTGTCGCCCATACAATGATGCTTTTGCCAGTTTACTGGACACATCATAAGTCAAAAATGCGCGGGTCTGAAAAAATATGGCTAGTCTGTCTAAGGCCAGTAATTGATCGTTGTCAGCGCATATAACATGGATATGGTAGCGGCGGTTTGGCACAATTACCTCTAGACTTAGGTCGTGACACAATAGAATATGATGTAAGACAAAGCACAAATATCTTGTTTTTTACAGGCTAGCACATTCTAGTAAAAGTGAGCTCAACTTATTTCGATTAAATCTATACCAAAAGTGAGGCACCTATTTAAACATGAATAATAGCAACTATTTAACATAGTATTGCAATATTGTCTCTTCACCAAGCAGGCGCTGTATCAAAACACTTAGTTTATCATCATATCTTGTGGCATAAAAAGTTAATGGATACTTAATGTCGACATTTGTTTTTTCGTTAATGTCTGAATGGTTATCTTCTGCTTCATTATTAGTACATGCAGACAGTTGGTTCATAACCAACAGCTGCTTAACTCGCTCAGCAATGGCCTGCCCAGAATCTACGACTTGCATAGACAGCTGTTGCCTTGCGATCTCATCCAACAAAAATGGTTTAAAAAATGGGTAATGAGTACAGCCTAACACCAATTGATCAATGCCATCGTTAGCAAAAGCTTGTAATTGCTGACGCAAGCGTTCAGCGGTCGCATCCTGTTCTGGCATCCCTGCTTCTACCCACGGCACCAGTTGCGGATCAAAATACTTTACAACTTCTGTATGATTGGGTTTTGCAACATTATCAATGACATCATTGAGCAGTGACCCATTTAAGGTGGCTTTAGTCGCCAATACAGCCACAAGACCACTTTTACTTGCCAATACGGCAGGTTTTAAGGCTGGTACTAAGCCGACGATCAATAATTGCGGATAACAGCGTCGGGCTTTTTCAAGTGCATAAGCTGAGGCACTGTTGCATGCCATAACAATGAGCTTACAGCCTTGTTGATATAACCACTCCACTGCGGTCAGGGTCAACGCTTCAATATCTTCGCTATCGCGATTGCCATAAGGGACATTCAACGTATCAGCATAGTATACGTAACGCTCGGCAGGTAATTGCCGCGCTAAATGTAGATAAACGGATAAGCCTCCAATACCCGAGTCAAACACTCCAATGGGAGAGTTACAGGCGTTAGGCATTGTCCCTGTCTGGGTGGCCACTTCCTTTATATCTACTTCGTTCATTTTTACAAACGCACTGCCTGTGAAAGTATCTGTTCGTACTTTCACGATATTTATAGAATGATTTGCCGTAATATCCATTATCGCTTTCGTATCATTTTTATACACATGTCATCTTCATGCTATTTATCCAATTCGTAGTATGTATCTAAATAATGTTTGTCCAATTAGGAGCGCTACCAAATACAGTGTTTAATTCGTAAAATTATAATAGCTAATAAGTGGATTGCA